>DASQVL010000712.1:0-29101 GCA_035640795.1 Crenalkalicoccus sp.
TATGGGGGCCTGCATTCAGGTGCCGGAAAGCAGAGTGTCTTTGTGCCGTGCGCCCGGGGCTGCGCCCACTCGGCCTGATAAGAAGCTGAACCGGCTCGCAAATTGCGGCACGAGAGACGCGGCGCGCGGATGGTGATGAGAAATCCGGGCCAGATGGAGAATATGCTGGCGAGTACGAGCGAAAGCCAGATCAGCAACGGCCGCATCAGTAGAGAGAAGGAGACCTGTTCCGCAAGCCAGAAATATATCGCATAGCTATACCATATTACCTACTTTGTACATATTTCCTGAGGTTCCTTCGCTACATCAAAGGAAATCCGGTCTAGAATAACATCGTCCATCCCATTATTAAAGCCGAGATTATAACAAACTCTCCCCCATCGGTCATTTATCTTGTCCATAGCTTCAGCGACGGCATGAGTAGGGGAGGCAAACATCTCCAGCTGCTCGTCAGTGCTTGGTACAAGGTCATAGACGCTAACCGCCAGGGGTCGGTTCAATTGAAGAGATAGGGCGGTCGCACTAGTGATTGCGGCTGGATTTAAGGTATAAGACAGCGTCGCCGGTGAAGGGCGGGGTGAACGATTGATCCCCGGGACCATTCACTGTGCCGGCTGATTGAGGTTGTCCGGTCGCGGGATTGAACCATTCCACTTCGTACGTTCCGGGCGCGAGTGTTACGGTAAACGCGCCGGCGGCGGGTTGATAGATAAGGTATTCTGCTCCTGAATTGGCGAGGGCGTAACTGGTCGAGGAGAGATTACCTTGGGGAGCCATGGCGTTCAGATTCATTCTTTGAGCGTAAGAGGCTGTGTAGCCCATGGCGATGCGGGCGTCATTCCTCTCAGAACCGCTCCAGTTATCTACTTCGTCATCCATAAAGATTGGATTGTTTCCGCGGAGAAAATTTTTCCAGATCCAATCGCGGTTTCCGCCCATACCAAAAACATGATCGGTATCAACGATTATGACCTTTCGGCCGTCGGCGGCGGTCGGGTCGCTTTCGTAGTTCATGCCGCCTGCGGTGGCGGGCGAGATCCAGTCTGCCGGACTGTCGAGTAATTTGGTGTTGGAAGGACTGCTCCAGGGTTCGATAGAGGTCATGCCGACGGGGTGCTGTTTGGGTTTTGCGGCTTCGTAGTCTTTGATGGCATGGATCATCTCGTATTGCCAGTCGTAAGAGGCAGGAGTGTCTTCATTGGCGATTTCGTACAGGACGTTATCCAGGTCATTGACAGTGTCGATCACTTTGTGCACATAGTCTCTTTGGATGGCCAGGATTTCAGGAAGAGCGAGAGTGTGGGTCTCGGCGCCGGAGTTGTCGTTGTTGGGGTCGCCGTTGATGTTGTTGACATTGTTGTTGATATTAAAAGGGTGAACCGGCCACGGGTTGCCATATGAGTGGTCATACAAACTCCATCCATTAAAAAGCATTACGCTGACATAGATTCCTTTATTGCCGGCTTCTATAATCCGGGATCGCATGCGGTCAAAGTAGGCCTGATTAAGCTGGGTCAGGTTATATTTGCCAGAGCTGTCTCTGGCCCAAGGCATGGGATCATGTGTATCGGTATTTATACCGTTTTCGTTCATCCACATGCGCATAAAGGTGTGATGGCGCTGCCGCATGAAGGCGAGATACGCAGTATAGTCGGAAATGACTCCGTTCCTGTCTTGCAGGTTGGTCCAGGTATGGGAGCCGGTGAGATAGACGGCCTTTCCGGTTCCGTCGGTAAAATATCTCGGGTTGGCGGGGTTGACGCGGAGGGGGCCGGCTGCCGCGGCATTACTTCCTGTGTTCTGTTTGCGGATGATATTTGTAACGGCGCCTAAAATTACGAGAAGGAGCAGTCCAGTGGCAAAAAATGATGCTATGAAGCGCGCGGAGAAGGGTCTTGGGTTTTGCATAGCCTGGTCCGGGAAGTGCCGCGCTGATTGATTGGCGAGCCGCTCGATGAGTGGCCCGGCCGGGGCGCGCTCGCGCATGTAGGCCAGCGCCTCCGCATCGACCACGTAGTCCGCATGGCCGGCCCGCAGCAACTCGAGGAAGTTCAGCCGGCTCCGGCTCGGCGTGGCGGCGAACCAGGCGAAGTGGTCGTTGCCGATCTGCGTGCAGCTGCCGTTCGCGCCCCTGTGGCGGGCCCCGGTGTCATCGGCCGTGATCGGCGTTCCCGATCAGGACGAGGCAGCGGAGCGGACCGGTATCCGCGACAACGATGCCGGCACGGGGTCAGGCGCGGAAGGCGCGCAGGTCCTCGAGATCGCGCTGGATGTCCTCGAGCGTCACCGGCTTATGGACGCCACGCTCCTTGAGGAAGCCGTCGAGCTCGTAGCGGGTCTCGATGCCGAGGACCTGGCGCAGCTCGTAGCGGGTCAGGCGGCCGGCCCGGAACGCCCCCAGGGCGAAGCTTCCAGCGCCTCGCGCTCGAGGTCGGCGCCCGCGGCGGTCGGCCGTTCGGCGATCTCGTCGGGGATGCGGAGGGTGACGTTCATGGCGGGCGGGACTCTACCCGGCCCGTCCGCGCCGGGGCAACGCGTTGCGCATGATAAGGGGCGTTATCATGCGCAAGAATCATGGAAAGGGCCTCTTGTCTCCGAGCGCAAGTAACTAACCGCCGACGAACGTGACCGTCTCGTCGAGCGGGGCGCGGCCCGTACGGACGTAACTCACCGTCGGGTCCTCGTACTCGATCGACATGCCGCAGAAGAGGATGAGCCCATCCGGGGGTGACAGGAACTCCGCGACCGTCTCGCGAACCTGCGACCACGCCATCTGCGTGCAACTGTGCAGCCCTTCGGCGCGGAGCAGCAGCATGACGGTCTGCAGATACATGCCGACATCGGCCCATTGGGGCCGGCCCAGGTCGCGGTCGATGTAGCAGAACAGGGCGGCGGGCGCGCCGAAACAGTTCCAGTTGGCGATGGCCGCCCGCTGGCGCGCCTCCCAGTCCTCGCGCGCAATGCCGAGCGCGCACAGGGGAGTTTGCAAGGTTCTGACCCTCGACCAGCGGCAACTTTGCAAAACCGAATACTTCCCAAGCGCCCGAGAACCGCAGAAAACCACCGCATTCAGCCTATTTCACGGCCGACTATCTACCGGGATGGGGCGGTGCGGACAGTGAAGAAGCCTGCTCATCAAGCTAGAGAACCAATCTTTAGTACAGTGGCTCTCATCAAGCCTATTTGGAGATTTCGTCCGGTTTGCGCTGACCTAAATAGGCACGGAAAATGCTGAGTTCCGTTTGGCAGGAAACACTGATGAACCCGACGGCCTTCAGGGCCCCAAGTATGGCATCTGGCGGCACACACGCTTCAATAGTGTCCCAGTAATACTGCATGAGCGTCCGTTCATGCCTTGCATGCAGCATGCGACTTAACCATGGCACGACGTGTCCTAAATAAATCTTTAGCATGTTTTCCCCCATGCGATTTCCGGGCGCGGTGATCTCCATGATCAGCAGCCGACCTCCCGGCTTCAGTACCCGCAGAAACTCTGAAAAGACACGTTCTAGATCGGAGACGTGGCGTAGTGCATAGCCGATACTGACGAAGTCCACCGTTGCATCGCCGAGCGGGATCGCCTCGGCACGTGCCTGGACAAGACCGATGGAGAGCTGCCGCCTGGCCTGCGCCAGCATGCCCTCGCTCACGTCGAGCCCGATGACGTTACGCGGCTGGCCGGTGATGAAGCAGGCCTCCCGCGCGACCAAGCCGGTTCCGACGGCAACGTCCAGGACGCGGTCGCCAGGCTTCAGGCCCGCCGAAAGAAGGGCGCGCCGGCGATACCGCTGACCGGTCCCGAGGGAGAAAGCCGCGTTCAGTCGATCGTAGGACGCGGCGGTCCGATTGAAGAGCCGCCGGACGAATTGCTCCCGGCTTTCGCCATCCACCTGATAGCCCGGCAGCGGTCGATGTGGGGCACCCACCTGGTCACGCGGTTGTAACGCACTGGACAGGCGTTCATGGCGGGTCATAGCGGTCCTCTCATGCGGCGCGCGCCCCGGCAGCGCCGACGGACCAGTAGTCCCGTGACCCTGCCCCGGCCACCGCGCGAGGCGGGCGCCCCGGCACTGTTCGGACGGGGACCGGGTCGGTAAGGTCCGCCGCGGCTTCCATGGCGGCTAGGAGCGGGCATGCGTCGATTGCGCCTCTTGGCGTCCCTCTGGTGTCTGTTGACTGCCGCCTGCGGTCCGGACGACTTCGATCAGCCCGGCAGCATCGACAACCGCGCCTACGCCTCGCTGTTTCCGTACTTTGCCGAATTCTGCGCCTTGTCGCAGATCAAGCAGAAGCAGGGCATGGGCGCCGAGAGCCTGGGCGGGATCGGAGGACATGCGGTCTTTTACCTGAACGGGGCATGCCGTGCCGCCGAAGCCGGACAGACGACGATCCAGCTCTGCGACGAGCCGGGCGCGGAGCCGTCCGACGGCGTCGGCATCAGCATGAACGCGCATTTCCGCTTCGCGAAATGGGTGGCCACGCCCGGTCGCGATTTCTTCCTGCATGGCAATCTCGCCCTGGGGGCTCCACTCACGCGAGCCGACTACGATGCCGTGCAGGCCGAAGCCCGGCGGCTCGGCATCTATGACGGCGTCGAATTCCACGCCTCCGTCTTCGACGACATGCCGGCCGGAACCACGCGCGAAATCTGGAAGTACGAGGTGTCGGTCGGCACCGATTACGGCATCAGCCTCGGCCGCGGCCGGTTCTGCGCGCGGCTGCCGGTGAACCGCGAGCAGCTCGCCGCGATGATCGCGTACCTCAATGCCCAGAACGCACCGTACCGGGCGCGGGAGCGGGAGTTCGAGTGGAAGCTGGTGCAGGACAACTGCATTCACCTGGCCCATAACGCGCTCGCGGCTGCCGGCGTCTGGACGAAGTGGCCCACGGATCAGCCGCTGCTCCTGGCGGTCTTCGACTTCCCGGTCCCCCTCAACGAATTCGTCGCGCTGATGAGGAGGACTGACGATGCAGGGTTGCTCGACCTGCGAACCCTGCGCGCCGACACGCCGGCCAGCACGGCGCTCATCGAGTTCGATCAGTTGCCGCTGCGTCCGGGCGCCATCATGGAATCGCGCCCGCCGCAGTCGCCGAACGCACTCTACGACACCGACGTGAAGCTCATCTTCTACGATGACCCGAACCTCGGTCGGTATCCGCGTTGGTTCCAGATGATCCGCGAGGATCCGGCCCGCTTCGACCTGCACGCCAATCTGCGGCGAGTCCTAGAGCAGTACCGGAGCGCGATCGCCGCGCGGCGGTCGCTGTCGCCGCCGGAGGTCAGGCAGCGCGGCGGCGTTGGCGCCGGTGAGCAATCGGCCGCCTTCACCGAGACCGAGAAACGTCTCTACCGCCTCCTCGAGGCACGGGCTGACTGGATCGAGACGCAACTCGCCGACATCACCATGAGCACGCCTCGACGCTGAATGCAGGCTTCCCGCACGCATCTCGTCCTGATCCCGACCTACAATACCGGAGCCGACCTGCTCCTGCGCACCGTACGGGAGGCGCGCGACGTCTGGGCGCCGGTCTGGGTCGTCGTGGACGGCAGCACCGATGGGTCGGCCGCCGCGGTGACCGGGCTGGCGACGAGCGATGCGGATATCCGCCTGATCGAACTCGTGGAAAATCGCGGAAAGGGGGGAGCCGTCCTCGAAGGGCTTCGCGCCGCGGAGCGCGATGGCTTTACCCATGTCCTCGTGCTGGACGCCGACGGGCAGCATCCGACCGACCGGATCCGCGAGTTCATGACCCGCTCCTCGCGCGACCCGGACAGGATGATTCTGGGCGATCCCGTGTTCGGGCCCGACGCGCCGCGCGCGCGCGTGCTGGGCAGGCGGCTTTCGAATGTCCTCGTCGACCTGGAGACTCTGTGGGCCGGGGTGGGCGACTCGCTGTTCGGCTTCCGAGTTTATCCCTTGCGACCGCTGCTGGATATCATGTCGGAAACCAGATGGATGCGGCGCTACGATTTCGACGCGGAAGCTGTTGTCCGGCTTTTCTGGTTAGGCATTTTACCCGTGCGGGTCCGGGTTCCAGTGCGTTACTTGTCCATGGCTGAAGGGGGCGTCTCTCATTATCGCTATTTGCGGGACAACGCCCTGATAAGCTTCATGCATGCCCGACTGCTCCTTGCCTGGGCAGGTCGGCTGCCACGCCTGCTGCGACGCAGGCTTGGCTAGAGCATTTTCCGTTCATATGCGTTCACGGCAAATGCTCTATCTCGTTGTTTGCAGAGCAGATTCACGCCTCCGGGCGATGCCGCCCTACGGCGATCTGCTCTAGGCATCGGTGCCGATTTCGCCCGCCGTAAAGCTCGGTTGCATCGGCCGCGGCGTCTGAGGCATACACGCGCCAAGAGTTGCAGCTGTGGCAGGAACAATGGAGAGGCGTTTGCCCAAATCGGCCCCGACTATGGAACAATCGGCCGACGGTTCCGTCGGAAGCGACGACCGGCAAACTGCTGCGGAGAAGGTGCTCGCCGAGCTGATGGTGGAAACGCTGCAACTCGACCTGGCGGCCGCCGATATCGACCCCGAGGCACCGCTATTCGGCGAGGGCCTGGGGCTGGACTCGATCGACGCCCTGGAACTCGCCCTGGCCGTGTCCCGCACCTATGGGGTCGACCTGCGATCGAGCGACGACCAGAACCGGCGCGTTTCCGCCTCGCTGCGAAGCCTCTCGGCCCACATCGAGGCCTCTCGCAAGGCTGCCCCGAAATTTTGAATCCACAGCCCGGGTTCAAGCTGGTCGAGCGTCCCGCCGGCGCCACGCTGTTCCGGCGCCGCGGACAGGCGATCGACGCGGCGGCCTTGCTCGCGGACGCGCGGGTTATGGCGGGGACCCTTCCGGCAAGCCGCTATCTGCTGAACCTGTGCCGTGACCGGTACGCCTTCACGGTCGGCTTCATCGCCGCAGTCAGAAGCGATCGCGTCTGCCTGTCGAGCGGCGATCGTTCGCCGGCCGGTCTCGCCGCCCTCGCCGCCGAGTTTCCGGACTGCGTCGCCGTCGTCGACGATGACGGGCAGGAGGTACCCCCCGGCATGGCCTCCCGCCGCGCGACCCCCGAAGGTGTCGCGGCCGCGGCGCCGGGCGACAATATCCGCGTGCCCGCGGACCACGTGGCGGCGATCGTCTTCACCTCCGGCAGCACCGGGCGCCCGGTCGGCCATCCCAAGCGGTGGGGAGCCCTGGTTCAGCGCAGCATCGCGGCAGGACAGCAATTCGCACTGACGGAGCAGGCTCCGCCGACGATCATCGGAACCGTGCCGCCACAGCACATGTACGGGTTCGAGACCACGGTCCTGCTGCCGCTGCACGCCCCGGCGTCCAGTTGGTGCGGGCCTGCCTTCTTCCCGGACGACGTGCAATTGGCCTGCGCATCGGTCCCGCCATCCCCCTTCGTGGTCACCACCCCGTTGCAGATCCGGGCGCTGCTCGCCGTCGATGCCGACCTGCCAGGCCTCGGCGCCATCATCTCCGCCACCGCGCCACTCGACACCTCGCTTGCCACCGCGGCCGAGGAGCGCTGGAAGACGCGCGTCCTGGAGATCTTCGGCGCCACGGAGGTCGGCTCGATCGCCAGCCGCCGTACGCTGGATGGCGAAGCCTGGTCCCTCTATCCGGGCGTCACTCTCCATGCCGAGGCCGATAGGGTGACCGCGCTGCTGCCCCTGACGGCGCCGCATCCGCTGGATGACGAGGTCGAGTTGCTCGGCGACCGGCGCTTCCGGCTCATCGGCCGGCGTACGGATATCGTAAAGCTCGGCGGCCGCCGCGCCTCCATTGCCGGCCTGAATCGGATCCTGCTGGACATCGACGGCGTCGAGGACGGCACCTTCATTCTGCCGGAAGGCGAGACCGGCGCCACGACGGAGCGGTTGATGGCGGTCGTCGTGGCGCCGGGGCGCGATGCCGACAGCATCATCGGCGAATTGCGCAGGCGACTCGACCCTCTCTTCGTGCCGCGCCGCATCGTCCGGGTCGACAGCATGCATCGCAATGACGTCGGCAAGCTTTCGCATGAGCGGGTGCTGGAGATGCTGCGGGCGGTATCAGGCGACACCGCATGATGCAGCCGCTCGGCGCGTTCAGCGTCCCGGCGGATCATCCCTGCCTGCCGGGCCATTTTCCGGGATCGCCGATCGTGCCCGGCGTGCTGTTGCTGGATGAAATCGCCGGCCTGGTGCTGCGGCACCATCCCGGCTTCCGCTTCGCGGCCGTCGCGCAGACGCGCTTCCTGCTACCCGTGCTGCCGGACCAGGTCGTGCACGTGGCCGCTGCGCCGTCGTCCACCGCGATGGGAACGATGCTGCGCGTTGCCTTCTCCGGCGAGGTCGCCGGCACCCTTGTCGTGAAGGGCAGCCTGGATCTCAGGGCCGCCGCCTGATGTCCGCGCACTGGGCCACGCGGGTCGAGGGCGGCAGCCTCCGTGCGTTGCGGCTCCTGCTTCGGCTCGTCCTGCTGCTCGGCCCGCGCCTCAGCGCGATGCTGTTGCTGCCGCCCGTCACGGCCTGGTACCTGGCCAGTTCCGCGGACGCGCGCGCCGCCTCCCGGGATTTCCTGAGCCGCGTCCGGGGGCGGCCGGCAGGCCTCGCCGGCGTGGCGCGCCATCTGCATGCATTCGCCAGCGCAATCCTCGACCGTGTCTTCTTCCTCGCGCGCCGGACGCGGTCCTTCGACATCCGGGTCGAGGGCCTGGATCACGTCGAGCGGATCCTGGAGCGCGGTGCGGGCTGCATCATGCTCGGCGCCCATCTCGGCAGCTTCGAAGTCCTGCGAAGCCTCGGCCGGCAGGCGCCGGTCACGGTGCATCCGGTGATGTACCGCCGCAACTCCGGCGCGCTGACCGCGGTGCTCGACACCCTTGCGCCGGACCTCAGCGCCAACATCATCGAGATCGGCGAGACCGACAGCATGCTGAAGGCCAAGGAAGCGCTGGAGCGGGGTGAGATCGTCGGACTCCTGGCCGACCGCTCCCCGCAGGGCGAAAGGACGATCCCCGTGCCGTTCCTCGGCAGCCCGGCGCCGTTTCCCGTCGGCCCCTTCATCCTGGCCGCTGCCCTGGGCGCACCGGTGGTCCTGTTCTTCGGACTGCGCACCGGCGCCCGGCGCTATACGATCCGCTTCGAAGCCTTCCAGGACAGGATCGTCCTGCGCCGTGCCACGCGCGAGGCGGATCTGGCGACCATCATCGCGACCTATGCCAGCCGTGTTGAAGACATATGCCGCGCGCACCCGTATGACTGGTTCAACTTCTTTCCCTTCTGGGAGATCGGCGGCAATGCCTGACTGTCCGGGCCGCCGGAGCCTGCTGGTCCTCATGGGGTGCGTCGCCGCGCCTTCGGTGCTGCCACCGCGCGCGGCGGCGGTCGCCAGCGACGTCCTGGACATCGCGGCGCTGATGCAGGCGATGGCGGCCGTGCCCGAACGCCACCAGCGCTTCCGCGAGGAGCGCCGGTTCACGGCCCTGAGCTTCCCGCTCATCCTGACGGGCACACTGCATTACTGGCGGCCCAGTCGCTTCGAGAAGCGCACCGAGACGCCTGAGCGCGAATTGCTGAAGGTCGATGGCGACAGGATCGAACTGACGGTCGGCAACGAGCCGACGCAGCACATCGATCTCGGCCGCTCGCCGGAAATGCAGGCTTTGGTGAACGCCTTCCGGGCGCCGCTCAGCGGGGACCTGGCGACGCTGCAGCGATATTTTCGCATGGAGGGCAGCGGCAGCCCTGAACGATGGCTGCTGAAGCTCCAGCCGCTCGAGCCCCGCGCCGCGCGGCTGCTGCGGGAAGTGCGCCTGGGCGGCGTTGCCGCCGAGGTGCGGAGCACGGTGTGGGTACAGGGCAACGGGGACGAGTACGCCATGCAGACCGAGCCCCTGCCTTGAGGCCGGGCTTGCGACGCCGGGCCTGGCCCGTCCTGCTGGCGCTCACGCTGTCGGTCGTCGCGCTCCTGGCCGTTCTGCTGCTGATGGTTCGCGTCCGGGCTGACATGGCCGACTTCCTGCCCCGTGGCGAGACGCCGGAAGCGCGGCTCCTGCTGCGGGAAGCCGGCATCGGCGCGGCCACCGGGATCATGCTCGTGGGCATCGATGGCGCGCCCCCTGCGGAGCTCGCGCGGATCAGCCGAAGCATGGCCGCTGATCTGTCCGGGAACCCCCTCTTCGCGATGGTGCTGGCCGGCGACGCGACCCTGCCGGATGCCGCGGCCATGGAGCGGTTGTTCGCGCGTCGCTATCTGCTCTCGGGGGCGGAGGCGGACACCCTGTTCTCCGAGGAGGCCTTGCGCAGCGGGCTGCGCGGCCTGCTGCGGCAATTGGGATCCTCCACGGCCTCGCTCGCTGCGGAGCTCGGGCTCGCCGACCCGACCGGCGCCTTCATGGGCATGCTGCGCGGCTGGGTGGGCGCCAGCCCGGTGCGGAGCGTGGATGGTGCGTGGCTCGCGGCCGAGCGCGACCGCGCGCTGCTGATCGCCCGCACCCGCGCGGGCGGGATGGACATTCCCGCGCAGCAGGCGGCGCTGGAGGCGCTCAGGGCCGCCTTCGCCGCCGCCGCGCCCGGCCCGGCTCGGCTGATCGTGACGGGACCGGCCGTCTTCGCGCAGGATGCGGCGCAGGCCATCCAGCGCGACGTGGAGCGGATCTCGCTCCTCTCCATCCTCCTGGTCGCACTTCTGCTCTGGTGGCGCTTCCGCTCCCTCCTGGTCATCGCCGCCGTGGCCGTGCCGGTCGTGCTGAGCATCGCCGTCGCCGCGCTGGTCGTGCAACTCGCCTATGGCGTCGTGCACGGCGTTGCACTCGGCTTCGGCATCACCATGCTCGGCGTCTCGATGGATTACCCCGTGCTGATGATCGGCCACCGCAAGGCGGGCGAGGCCGCGACGGCCACGCGAACGCGCATCGGCCCTGCCTTCATCCTGGCGGTCGGCACGGCGACGCTGGGCCTCTCTGCCATGGTCTTCTCCGGCTTTCCCGGCATGGCGCAGCTCGGCGTCTTCTCCGCTATCGGCCTCGTCTCGGCCGCGCTGGCGACCTGGTGGATCCTGCCGCGCATCGTGATTGCGGCGGAACTGGCGCCGGTGGCCGCCGGCGATGCGCGCTG
Source organism: Crenalkalicoccus sp. (assembly GCA_035640795.1). Taxonomy (GTDB): domain Bacteria; phylum Pseudomonadota; class Alphaproteobacteria; order Acetobacterales; family Acetobacteraceae; genus DASQVL01. Next base: position 11,103 of record DASQVL010000712.1, read on the forward strand.
GCTCGCGCCGCTCGAAGGGCTGCGGCGCTGGCGCATGCTCGGCCTGCTGCCACTGCTTGCCGCCATCGCCTATCTAGGCATCCGCGGCGGGCCGGACTGGGAGGGCGACCTGCAGAAGCTCAGCCCCGTGCCGGCCAGGTCGCGGGCGCTCGAGGCGGAACTGCGCGCCGAACTGGGCGCGGGCCAGGACAGCAGGCTGATCCTGGTGCGGGGGGACATCCAGGCCGTGCTGCGCCGCCAGGAAGCGCTGCTTCCGCTGCTCACCGAATTGCAGGCGCAAGGCGCGCTCCGCGACGCCGAGATGGCGGCGAGGCTAATCCCCAGCGCGGCGCTCCAGCAGGCCCGGCAGGCGAACCTCCCGGACCGGGCGACCCTGCTCCACCGCCTGGCGGGCGCCGCGTCCGGCCTGCCGTTCCGTCCCGAGGCCTTCACACCATTCCTCGACGCCGTCGATCGCAGCCGCGACATGCCTCCCCTGCTGCCCGCCGACCTGGCCGGCACGCCGATCGGCCTGCGGCTCGCGCCGTTGCTGATGGAGCGGGATGGCGAATGGGTGGGGCCGGTCGTGCTGAATGGCGTGCGCGATCCGGCGGCCATCCGCGCGGCGGTCGCGGGGCAGGCGGGGGTCGTCTATACCGACGTCTCGGTGGAACTGGGCACGATCCTGAGCGGCTACATGCGGCAGGCGTGGCAATGGCTGGGCTGGAGCGGGCTGCTCGTCCTGGTCGTGCTGCTGGTCGGCACGCGGGACGTGGTGCGGGTCCTGCGCGTGCTCGGATCGGTGGGGGCCGCGATGCTCGTGGCCGTGGCGGTGCTCACGCTCAGCGGCGCGCAGCTTTCTCTCGTGCATCTCATCGCGCTGCAGCTTGTTGCCGGGGTGGGCCTTGACTACGCCCTGTTCTTTTCGCGCAAGTTGCTGGATGCCGAGGAGCGGCTGCGCACCCTGCGGACGCTGGTCACGTGCAACGCCATGACATTGCTGACATTCGGTCTGCTGGTGTTCTGCGAGACGCCGCTGCTGCATGATATGGGGTGGACCGTGGCGGTCGGGTCCGTGCTGGCCATGGGATTCAGCTTCCTGTTCTCCGGCGAGGCTCCGCGACCGGACGCGGCGAGAGGTTGACGCCAGTGACGCACAGGATGGCGCCCCTTGTGGTTACCGCCGGCACCGCGGTCAGCGCGCTTGGCCGGGGCGTGGACGCGCACCTCCAGGCCTTGAGTGAGCAGCGCGGCGGCCTGCGGCCCAACGACTTCGAACCCGCTGTCGGGGGCTGGATCGGCCGGGTCGATGGGGTCGAGGACCACCGCCTGCCCGATCACCTCGCCGCCTATGACTGCCGCAACAATCGCCTCGCCGCGATCGCCCTCGCCGTGGACGGCTTCGCGGAGGCCATCGCCGCGGCCCGCGCCACCTACGGCGCGGGGCGGATCGCTGTCGTCCTCGGCACCAGCACCTCGGGCATCACGGCCGCCGAGGAGGCCTATCGTCAGCGCGACGCGGGTGGTGACCTTCCGGCCTCCTTCGACCTGGAGCATACGCAGGACCTCGGTTCGCTCACGCGCTTCGTCCGAACGGCGCTCGGTCTGCGGGGGCCCGCATTCACGGTCTCCACAGCCTGCGCCTCCTCGGCCCGGACCTTCATCGACGCCGCGAATCTCATCCGGGCGGGCCTGTGCGACGCGGCCGTGGTGGGGGGCGCCGACAGCCTGTGCCGGCTGACACTGCACGGCTTCGCGGCGCTCGACCTGATTTCGGCGGAGGCCTGCCGGCCCTGCGATGCCGCACGGACCGGGATCTCCATCGGTGAAGCCGCGGGCTTCGCGCTGCTGGAGCGTGCCGAGGCCGCGCCGCGTGGCGACGCCCCGGATCGGCGCTTCGCCTTGCTGGGCGCCGGCGCCAGCAGCGACGGGCATCACATGTCGTCGCCGCACCCCGAAGGCGCGGGCGCCATCGCGGCGATGCGCGGCGCCCTTGCCAGCGCGGTCATGGACCCTGGCGAGGTCGATTGGGTGCACCTGCACGGCACCGGCACGCCGGCGAACGACGCGATGGAGGATCTCGCCGTCGCCGCCGTGTGCGGGACGGAGACGCCCTGCAGTTCCACGAAAGGCTACACCGGGCATACGCTCGGCGCGTGCGGGATCCTGGAGACGCTGATGGCCGGTGCCTGCTTCGCCCACGGCATCATCCCGGGCTGCCTCGGCGTGACGCAACTCGATCCCGGTTTCCGCTCCCGCGTGCTGACGGCGCCGCTGCATCGAACGCCGCGGACCATCCTGAGCAACGCATTCGGCTTCGGCGGCACGAATTGCAGCCTGCTGCTGGGCGGCGTCGCATGACAGCGCTCGAGGCATGGGTCATCGGCGTGTCCATTTGGGGGCCGGGGCTGGAAGGCTGGGAGCGCAGCCGCCCCGTGCTGGCCGGGGCGGAGCCGTACGCATGCCGGGAGTCGGCGCCGCCCGCCGCGATGGCGCTTCCCGCGGCCGAGCGGCGGCGCTGCGGCCCCGTTGTGCGCCTGGCCATGACGGTCGCCGGGGACGCCGCCGCGAGTTCCGGGTTGGATCCGGGCGTGCTGCGAAGCGTCTTCGCGAGCAGCAACGGCGACGGGACCGTGGTCGGCAGCATCCTCGAGACCCTGGCCGCTGCCGGGCCGGAGGAGCGACCGGTGTCGCCGACCCAGTTCCACAATTCAGTCCACAACGCGCCGGCCGGCTACTGGTCGATCGCCCATGCCAATGCGCAGCCTTCGGTCTGCATCGGGCTGTACGACGACACCTTTCCGGCAGCGCTGGTCACGGCCATTGCGGAGGTCGTCAACGACGGCGTCCCAGTCCTGATGTGCGCCTACGACTACCCCATGCCGCTGCCCCTGGGTCGGAAGCGGCCCACCCTGGCGCCGTTCGGCCTCGGCCTCGTCCTTGCGCCGCGCCAGGACGGGCGGGGGATGGCGACGCTGTCGCTGCGCTATGACCCTGACCAGGATAGCGCTCCACCCCTGCCGCAGACCGAGGCGCTGCGCGGCCTCGCCGCGGGCAATGCGGCGGCGCGCGGCCTCGGGCTGCTCGAGGCGCTGGCACGAGGCGGCACGGAATTGCAACGTCTCCCCTATCTCGATGGATCGCTCGCAGTGCACGTCCGCCATGCTTGATCCTGGCCAGATCGCCGGCCTGCTGCCGCATGCGGGTTCCATGATCCTGCTCGACGCGATCGAAGGCTGGGACGCGAAGGAGATTCGCTGCCGCACGGAAAGCCACCTGCGGGCGGACAACCCGCTGCGCAGGGACGGCCGCCTCGCGGCCATTGTGGGCGTCGAATACGGCATGCAGGCAGCGGCGGCGCATGGGGCGCTCACCGCCGGCGATGCGAAGCCGGCAGCTGGCCTGCTTGTCGGCCTGCGCGGCGTCGCCCTGTCGGAGGAGCGGCTGGACGATGCCGCCTTCGGCTGCCTGCGTATCACGGCCACCCTGGAACATGCCGAAGAGCATGGAGCGGTCTATGGCTTCACGATCGCCGCGGATGACGGGCGCCTCCTTGTGAGCGGCCGTGGCACGATCGCGCGGGTCGGCGCCCCCTGAAGCGGGCCCTCGTCACCGGCGGCGCGAGCCCGCTCGGCGCGGCGATCTGCCGGAGGCTTTCCGCGGCCGGGCTGCATGTCATCGTGCATGCGCATGCCAGCCTGGCCCGCGCCCATGAGGTGGTGGAGGAGCTTCAGGCGCAGGGCGGCAGCGCGGAAGCGATCGCCGCCGATCTCAGGGACATGACGGCGACACGTGAGGCGATGGAGGCCCTGATCGGCGCGGGGGTTCCCCAGGTCGTCGTCCACAACGCCGGCACGCATGACGATGTGCCGATGGCGGGCATGTCCGAGACGCAATGGCGCAACGTCATCGACGTGTCGCTGGGCGGCTTCTTCGCCACCGTGCAGCCCCTGCTGCTGCCGATGATGCGCACGCGCTGGGGCAGGATCATCGCGGTCTCTTCGGTTACGGCGCTGCTCGGCAATCGCGGCCAGGCAAATTACGGGGCCGCCAAGGCGGGACTGATCGGCGCGGTGAAATCGCTGGCGCGCGAGGTCGCAAGCCGGGGCGTCACGGTGAACGCGGTCGCGCCTGGCATTATCGCGTCCCCGGCCGTGGACGCGGCCATGGATGCGAAGCAGATCGCCGAGATCGTCCCCATGCGGCGCGCCGGCGAGCCGGCGGAGGTCGCGGATCTCATCGCGTTCCTCGCGTCGCCGGAGGCTGCCTACATCACGGCCCAGGTCATCTCCATCAATGGCGGGATGGCCTGACCCCTGCAGCAGGAGTTGAGGACCCGCATGCCTGACCAAGACATCCTCGACGTGGCCATCATCGGCGGAGGCCCTGCCGGCTCCACCGCCGCCGCGCTCCTCGCCAAGGCGGGGCGCCGTGTCGTCGTCCTCGAGCGGGAGGCGCATCCCCGCTTCCACATCGGCGAGAGCCTGCTGCCGCGAAACCTCGACATCCTGGAGCGGCTCGGTGTCCTTGATGACGTGCGCAGGATCGGGGTGCACAAGCCAGGTGCGGAGTTCGTCTCCGACCGGACCGGGCGCAGTTGCCGCTTCCCCTTCGACCAGGCGCTCAACAAGGCGCAGACCTCCGCATTCCAGGTCAAGCGCTCCGATTTCGACGCGCTGCTCTTCGACAATGCGCGCCGGTCCGGGGCCAGGGCGCTCGAACGGACGCGGGTGACGGAGGTTCACCTCGACCAGCACGACCGCGGCGTATGGCTCCGCGCGCGCGGCGCGGACGGGGATTCCCTGGAGTTCAAGGCGCGATACCTGCTGGACGCGTCGGGCCGCGACACCTTCCTCGCGGGCCGCATGCGGGTGAAGGAGTCGAACCGCTACAACAACACAGCCGCGGTCTACGGCCATTTCGAGGGTGTCGAGCGGCGCCAGGGGAATCTCGACGGCTACATCAGCATCCACCTGGCCGAGGATGGCTGGTTCTGGATGATCCCGCTGCCGGGCGGCCTGATGAGCATCGGCTTCGTGGGCAACCAGTCGGCATGGAAGGGCCGCACCGGCACGCCGGAGGAGTTGTTCCAGGCGCGCATCGCCGGCAGCCCGAGCGTCGCCGAGCGCACGCAGCACGCAAGCCTCGTCTCGGAAGTCTACAGCACCGCGAATTACAGCTACCGCGCGCGGCAGGGTCATGGACCCAATTTCCTGATGATCGGCGACGCCTACGGCTTCGTGGATCCCATGTTTTCCACCGGTGTGCTGATGGCCATGACCGCGGGCGAACTTGGGGCGGAGGCGGCGGATGTCTGGCTCGACGACCCGGCCCGCGGCACGCGCCTCGCGGCGCGCGCCAATCGTGAGCTGGCGCGCGCGATGGATCGCATCGGCTGGCTTATCTATCGGATCAACGATCCCATCATGCGGTCGCTCTTCATGGCGCCGAGCAATGCCTTCTGGATGAGGGACGGAATCATCAACATGCTCGCTGGAAACTTGCGCGGAGATCCACGCGGTGTGCTGCCGATTCTTTCGTTCAAGGCCGTCTTTCATACTTTGTCAGCCCTGCATCGCTGGGGCTTGGGCCCGCAGGTCGCGGAACAGCCTGCTGAGATCCTCTTGAGATCCTGAGAGGCGGTTTCTAGAATTCGCGTGCAAGCCGTCAGGCTGCGCCAGGGCGTGCCTTCGCGCAGGAAGCGGCGCAGCGTCGCCACGGCCAGAACGTCGACCCACTTCCGATATCTCGAGCGTCTCCTCGGGGCTGTAGTTCAGGCATTATGTTTATTCCAGACCCTTCGACTGATCTGCAACCAAGCCAACGCCGTGCGCCGCCCGCTCAGCTCCCTTCAATCGTCCAGGAATTTTGCGAATGCTTCGACCGGCTCGCGCGGGGATTGTAGCTGGTTTGCAGGCGCCTCCGGATCCACCCTTCCCAGAGCCATTCCACACACTATCATTTCCTGGTCGGGCACATTCAGCAATCTCCGAATAATCACATGATAGCTCTTGAACGCGGCCTGCGGACAGGTGTCAAGCCCGCGGCCCCGGGCCGAGATCATGATGTTCTGCATGAACATGCCAAGATCAAGCCAGCTGCCGTAACCCAACGTCCGATCCAATGTGAAGATCATGCCGACCGGAGCACCGAAGAAGTCGTAGTTCCTGCGGTGCTGTCGTGCCGTCGCCTCTCGATCGCCTTTGACGATGCCGAGAAGCCCGTACAGCGCCCAGCCGATCTGTCGGCGCCGGTCGATATAGGGCGAGCGCCATTCCCGCGGGTAGTAGGCATATTCGGCCTCCGGCTCCTCGCCGCGGGCGTGGGATGCGGATATCTCGGCCGACAGCCGGTCGCGCGCCGCGCCTGTCACCACATACACCCGCCAGGGCTGGGTGTTGGTCATGCTCGGGGCACGGCTGGCCACCGCTAGGATCTCCCGTATGGTCGTGGCCGAAACCGGATCGGGCAGGAAACCGCGGACGCTGCGGCGCGAAGTGATGACCGAGTTGACCAGCTGCGCGGCGCTCGGCTCCGCCTCCGGGAACGGCCTCACCGCTAATACTCCGCCATGTCGTCCACGGCATGTCCTCGCTTCGGCACCAGCATCGTGCGCTCGAAGGTCATGAAGACGGTGCCGTCGGCCTTTTTCCCCGTGGTCCTGACGGTGACGATCCCCTGGGTCGGGCGTTTCGCCGACTCGCGCTTGGAGAGAACCTCCGACTCGGCATAGAGCGTATCGCCAATGAAGACCGGCGCGGTCAGGCGGATGTCGTTCCAGCCGAGGTTGCCGATGGCCTTCTGGCTGAGATCGCTGACGCTCATACCCACGACGACCGACAAGGTGAGGCAACTATTCACCAGCGGCCGCTTGAACTCGGACTTGGCCGCGAAGGCGAAGTCAAAGTGCAGCGGATGAGTGTTCATCGTCAGCAAGGTGAACCAGGTATTGTCCGTCTCCGATATCGTCCGGCCGGGCCGATGTTCGTAGATGTCGCCTGGCTCGAAGTCCTCATAATAGCGACCGAAGCTTTCACGCCAACGCTGTGGCCCGATCTGCTTCGCTATCCCGACCATGATCCCTCTCCTGATGCTGGATTTTGCCTCGTCTCGCCGCGGCGGTCTGTGCCTGTCGCAAGGGCGGTCCGCAGTTCGTCCGTATGCTCGCCAAGCAACGGCTCCCGCAGGCGAGGCTGCGGCGGCTCCTCGCGGAAGCGTATGGCCGGGGCGATATGGCGGCGACCGGTCTCGTCCGTCAGGACCATCCCGCGCGCCAGCAGGTTCGGATCCCTGAAGGCTTCGGGCAAGGTGCTTACCGGAGCAAAGCACACATCCAGACTACCGAGCCAATCCAGCCAGTCCTGCAGGTCCCGTTGGCGAAAAGTCTCCTGCAGGAAGTCCACCACCGGCTGCTGGTGCGCGCCAGGTCCGCGGGTGCAGAGTGCCTCAAGGTCCGGCCGATCGAGTGCTCGCAGGAGGGTGTGCACGAACTTCTCCTCCTGCCCTGCAAGAACGAGCTGTCGGCCATCCCGCGTATCATAGATGCGATAGAAGGCGGATCCGCCGGTGGTCCGTTCCTCCTTGACGATGGGCTGGCGGTCCTCCGCGAAGGTCGGGCCCACGACATTGGCGCAGGCCGCAACCAGCGCGTCATGCATGGCAAGGTCGAGATAATCGCCGCGGCCCGTGCTGGTGCGCCGGAGCAGCGCCATCAGCACGCCGGAAAGGCCTTGCAGGGCGCTGATGATGTCGGCGGCCGGGATGCCGGGGATGGCCGGCCTTCCGTCGTCGCCGAGGGTCAGGCCGAGTACGCCGCTCACCGCCTCCAGCGCCAGGTCGTGCGCCGGCCGGTTGCGGTAGGGGCCGTGCTGGCCGAAGGCGCTGATGGAGGCATAGACCAAGCCCGGATTGCGGGCGCTGACCTGCTCATAGCCGACGCCGAGCCGTGCCGCGACGCCGGGGCGGAAGGATTCGACGATGACATCAGCAGTGTCGCAGAGGCGGAGCAGCGCTTCCCTGTCCGCATCCTGCTTCAGGTCGAGGACGAGGCTCTTCTTGCCGCGATTGGTGTTGCGGAAGAAGACGCTGGTCCGTCCGTCCGGCGGCCCGATGCGCCGGCCCGGATCGCCTTCGCCTGGCGGCTCGACCTTGATCACCTCGGCACCATGGTCGGCCAGCGCCATGGTCAGGTAGGGCCCCGGCAGGAACCAGGAGAGATCGATGACGCGGAGGCCAGCGAGCTTCATGCCGCGCTGCCGGCCGGCGTGGCCGGCTCCTCCTGCTGCAGCAGCGCAGCATTGTCGGCGCCGAGCGGTGCGCAGGCCGATTGCTCGGGGCGCACACCGTTGAACTTCAGTGGGTTCGCCAGCACCTTCATCTCCGGTTTCGCCGGATGCGGGACGCTGCGCACCAGGCCGTTCGCGCGGACGAAGCTGCTGTCGAGCGCCTCCGGCAGGTCGTAGACCGGGGCGACCGGCAGCTGTCCCCCCAGGACCTTCAGCCAGTGTCCGGTGGGCGCCTTGCGCAGCTCGGCATCGAGCACTGCTGTCAGCGCCTCGCGATTGTCGTGGCGCGCCGCGAAGCTGGCGAAGCGCGGATCCTCCGGCAGGTCCGGCCGCCCGATCCCGTCGCAGAAGGCGCGCCAGAACTTCTCCGTCATGCACATGACGAAGATCCATCCGTCCGCGGTCGGGAAGGTTTGCACCGGCACGAGCGACAGATGGGAGCTGCGGGAGAGGCGGCGCGAAGCGTCTCCCTCGTTCAGGTACCACATGGCGGGGTAAGAGAGCTGGTGCATGGCCACATCGAACAGGCAAGTGTCCACGTCACAGCCGATGCCGGTCTGCCTGGCCCGCAGCACAGCGCTCAGCAGGCCGATCATGCCGGTCATGCCAGTCATAGTATCGACCAGGGAGGCGCCGACCCGCGCCGGCGGCCCGTCCGGCTCGCCGGTCAGGCTCATCAGGCCGACCTCGGCCTGCATCAGGTAGTCATAGCCTGGCCAGGCGGCGCGCTCATTGTCGCGGCCATAGGCGGAGATGTGCAGGCAGACCACGGCGGGATTCACCCGCTTCAGCGCCGGGTAGTCGAGTCCGAGCCGGCCGGGAAGGTTGCCGCGCAGGTTGTTCACCACGGCGTCGGCCGTGCGCACCAGCGCCTCGAGCTGCCGGCGCCCTTCGGACGATTTGATGTCGAGCGTGACGCTCCGCTTGCCAAGATTCCAGGCCTGGAAATACTGGCTGTCGGCAGGGCCCAGCATATGCGGCCCGACATGCCGCGCGGGATCGCCGCCCGTCTCGGCATTCTCGATCTTGATCACCTCCGCGCCGAGCTCGGCGAGGAGCATAGTGCCATAGGGCGCCGCACCGAATTGCTCGATGCTGACGACCCGCATGCCCTGAAGCGGCTTCACGACACGGGATTCCGCTTGATGAGCTGGCGGGCGATGATGATGCGCTGCATCTCGTTGGTCCCCTCCCCGATGCAGGTGAGTGGCGCGTCGCGGTAGAGCCGCTCGATGTCGAATTCCTTGGAATAGCCATAGGCGCCGTGGATGCGCATCGACTCGATGCTGTTCTCCAGCGCGGCCTCGGAGGCGAAGTATTTCGCCATCCCGGCCTCCATGTCGCAGCGCTCCCCGCGGTCGAAGGCGGTGGCGGCGTCGAGCGTCAGCAGCCGGGCGGCGCGGGCCCGGGTCGCCATTTCGCCGAGCTTCAACTGGATCGCCTGGTGCTCACAGATGGGCTTGCCGAAGGTCCTGCGGATCTGGGCGTATTCGGTGGCGAGCCGCAGCGCGCCCTCGGCGATGCCGACGCCGCGCGAGGCGACGTTGATGCGGCCCAGCTCGAGCCCGCCGGTCGCCTGGTAGAAGCCCTGGCCCTCGACGCCACCGATCAGGTGGTCCGCCGGGATGCGGTAATCCTCGAAGATCAGCTCGCCGCTGTCGATCGACTTGTAGCCGAGCTTCTCCAACTTGCGGCCGACCCGGAAGCCCGCCTGCTTGGGGGCGATGAACAGGCTCATACCCTTGTGGCGCTGTGCGGCATGTGGGTCGGTCTTGACCAGCAGGGCCACGCAATTGCCCTCGATGCCGTTGGAGATCCAGGTCTTCACGCCGTTGATGACGTAGTGGTCGCCATCGCGCCGGGCCGTCATGCGAATGGCCTGCAGGTCGGTGCCCGCATCCGGTTCGGTCAGCGCCAGGCCGCCACGGACCTCGCCGGTCGCCAGGCGCGGCAGCCAGGCCTGCTTCTGCGCCTCGGTGCCGAATTTCTCGATCGCCAGCGCCAGCATCAGATGCGAGTTGAAGATGCCGGTGATCGACATCCAGACCGCGGAGATCCGCATGACGATCTCGGCATAGATGCGCGCCGGCAGGCCGAGGCCGCCATACTCCTGCCCAATCGTCGCGCCGAACAGGCCGAGCTCCTTCATCTGCTCGACGATTGGCGTCGGGTAGCGGTCGGCGTGGTCGTATTCCTTGACGACCGGCTTCACTTCCCGCTCGATCCAGCGATCGATCGCCTGGATGAGCTGCGCCGCGTCGTCATCATTCCACTCTTGGTGCTTAGTGACCAGGTTCATCGCGGCAGGCCCCTCCTTCGCTCTGGCCGTTGCTATCGCATGGCGGTGTTGTACGGACAAGGCATATTTGAGCGGACATGTTGCCGCGATGCGAGCTGCTCTCCTCAATGATGCTTGACATCGGCCCGAGAACCAATCAAACGGAGCCGCCTTGTACTGACAAGTCCGGAACGGCATGGCGCCGTGGAGTGATGCCGCGGATGGGCGAGCGCAGCGCAGGCAGGGAGCGGGCGATCGGCAGCGACACGCCGCCCCTGTATCGGACGGTTATCGACGCGCTGCGGCAGGAGATCCTGGCCGGGACCTATGCCGTCGGCGACAGGCTGCCGACCGAGGACGCCCTCTGCCGCCGCTTCGGGTGCAGCCGGCACACCATCCGCGAGGCGTTGCGGCAGCTCCGGGAGGAGGGGCTGGTGGCCTCGCGCCAAGGCGCCGGCACGACGGTCCTTCGCCGCGGCGCCGCCCCGCCGCTCTACACCTCCTCGGTCTCCTCCGTGGAGGAATTGCTGCAATACGCGACGGAGGCTCGCTACGAGGTCGACAAGAGCGGGCTCGTCGTGACGGACGCCGCGCTGGCCGAGCGGATCGGCTGCCGGGTCGGCCAACGCTGGCTCCGCGTCGAGGGCTTCCGGACCGTCGCCGGGCAGGACGCGCCGATCTGCTGGACCGAGGTGTTCGTTCTCTCGGATTATGCAGGCATTGCGCTGATGATCGGTCGCAAGCCGGGCACCATCTATTCCTGGATCGAGGAGATGTATGGGGTGCGCATCGGTGAGGTGCAGCAGGTCCTGCGCGCAGAGCCGATGCCCGAGGCCCTGGCCGCCGAGCTCGGCTGCCCGCTCGGCAGCATGGCGATCAGCATCCGCCGCTCCTATCGCCTGGTTGGCGGCGAGCTGGTGGAGGTCGCCTTCAACCTCCATCCGGCCGACCGCTTCACCTACGAGGTGACGCTCCGGCGGCAAGGCTGAGCGCCGCCTACTGCACCTCGATCTTCGCGTCCCGCACCACACGCCGCCATCGGGTCAGCTCCGCCTCGATCAATTCCCGGAACCGTGCGGCCGGCTCAGGTGGTGCGACCTCGACGTTCTGAGCGGCGAAGCGTTCAGCGATGGCAGGCTCGGCGAGCAGCTTGCCGAGTTCCCGGTTCCAGTACTCCACAACCTCCGGCGGCGTTGCCGCGGCGCCGAGCAGGCCGGTCCAGGCGCGAACCTCCATGCCGACGATCTCCGGCACGCCGAGTTCCGAGATGGCTGGGATCTCCGGCGCCAAGGACGACCGGCGCTGCTGCATCACTGCGAGGGCACGCACCTGGCCGCCGCGGACCTGGGGCAGGGAGGTGCTCATGGCATCGATCATCAGGGCGACGCGGCCGCTGGCGACATCCATCAGGGCGGCGCCGCTGCCGCGATAGGGCACGGTCTCCATCCGCGTGCCGGTCTGCAACATGAACTGCTCGGATGCGAGATGCGTCACCGTGCCCGTACCAGGGGTGGCCATGGCATAGCGCCCTGCCGGTGCCGCGCGGAGCACCTGCACGACATCGGCGAGGGTCTTTGCCGGGAAGTCAGGGCTGCATACCAGCAAGTAGCCGGTCCAGCCCATCAGCAGGATCGGCGCGAGGTCGCGCAAGGGATCGTAGCCGGGGTTGGCGGTGAGCACCGGGTTCACCGCGATGGGTGACACGGAGCTCAGCAGCAGCGTGTAGCCATCAGGTGGCGCCTGCATCACGGCGCGGATGGCGATGCCGCCGCTGGCGCCGGCCCGGTTGTCAACAACCCAGGTGTGGCCCAGGCGTCGCTGGATCTCCTCGGCCGCCAGCCGCGCCGTGAGATCGGCCAGGTTGCCTGGCGGAAAGGGAATGATGAGGCGCACCGGCCGCGCTGGATAGTCCTGCGCCGAGGTCCGGCCGGCGAGGCCGGCAGCGGTGAGCATCCCGGCAACGACACGCCGTCGTCCGGCCGTCGGGGCCGCTGCATGGCGGGGCGGCGGGCCCTCAGTCTGGGGTTCCCTGCGCACTTGCTCCTCCCTTCTCGGCGTTCCGGCGGCGCATTCAGAGCGCAACCTATTTGTACGATCAAGTTGGAATTGACCGGGATCAGTCGCATGCCGCATCTCGCCCGACGCGAGACGCCGGATGCGGCTTCCGGCCGCAAAAGCCCCGCCGACCGCTCGCCTGCTTCGACCGAAATCTTGACGAGGGTTTGGCGCTTAATCCAGTGTGTCCGGACAAATAGGTGAGGCGATGCAGCCAGACACGACCCTGCAGGACGGAGCGGCTCCCGGACCGTTGGCGGGCATCCGTGTCCTCGATCTCGCCACCTTCATCGCCGCACCCTATGCCGCCACGCTGATGGCCGAGTTCGGCGCTGACGTGGTGAAGGTGGAACTGCCCGGCAGCGGCGATCCGACCCGGCGCTTCGGCAGCATGACGAGTTGCGGCGACAGCCTGCCCTGGCTGAGCGAAGCGCGGAACAAGCGCTCCATCGCGCTCGACCTGCGCACGGCGGAGGGGGCCGCCACCCTGAAGCGCCTCGTCGCCGTGGCCGATGTGGTCTGCGAGAATTTTCAGCCGGGCACGCTCGAATCCTGGGGGCTCGGCTGGGACGTGCTGCGGGGCGTCAATCCGCGCCTGGTCATGCTGCGCGTGTCTGGCTATGGGCAAACCGGCCCGTACAGCGGGCGGCCCGGCTTCGGGCGTATCGCCAACGCCTTCGGCGGCATCTCCTTCCTCGCTGGCGACCCTGAAGGACCACCGGTGACTCCCGGCTCTGCAACCCTTGCCGATTACATGTCCGGCCTCTACGGCGTGATCGGCGTGTTGATGGCGTTGCGCGCGCGCGACGCCGCCGGGGCGCCTGGCCAGGTGGTGGATATCGGACTCTACGAAAGCGTCTTCCGGATCCTGGACGAACTCGCCCCCGCCTATGACCTGTTCGGCAAGGTACGGCAGCGCATGGGCGCGGCGACCGTGAACGTCGTGCCGCACAGCCACTATCCGACCGGCGACGGACACTGGATCGCCATCGCCTGCACCAGCGACAAGATCTTCGCCAGGCTCTGCGCGGCCATGGAGCGGCCCGAACTGGCTGGACCCGACCGGTTCGCCACCATCGCACAACGTGAGGCCGCGCGGGCAGAGGTCGATGGCATCGTTACCGACTGGACTCGCGGCATGACGCGCGATGCGGTGCTCGCGGCCTGCGAACGCGCCCAGGTGCCTTGCGGACCGGTCTACGCCATCGACGAGATCTTCGAGGATCCCCATTACGCGGCCCGCGGCAATATCGCGCATGTCTTCGAGCCACGCCTGGGCCGTACCCTGGCGGTGCCGGCACCGGTGCCACGGCTCACCGGAACGCCGGGCGCCATTCGCTGGCTGGGGCCATCCCTCGGCGCGCAGGCCGCGGAGATCCTGTCGGAGTGGCTGGGCGAGAAGCGGACATGACGAGCGGACCGAACCGAACCTTCCTCTTCGCGCCGGGCGACCATGCACGGCGCGTCGAGAAGGCGCTGACGATCAATGCCGACGCCGTGATCCTCGATCTCGAAGATGCCGTGGCGCTCTCCGCCAAGGAAGCGACGCGGGAGGCGGTGGTGGCCGCGTTGCAAAAGCCGCGGCGTGGACGTGCCTATGTTCGCGTGAACGGCTTTGCCACGCCGTTCTGCTTCGGCGACCTCGAGGCCGTGATCGGCCCCTGGCTCGATGGCATTGTGCTGCCGATGCTAGAGGATCCGGCCCAGCTCACCGCCGTGGACTGGGCGATGGCGGCGCTGGAGCGGCAGCGCGGCCTGCCAGAGCGCAGCCTGGACCTGATGCCGATCATCGAGACGGGGCGCGGCATGGCGGGGTGCCGTGGGCTCGCTGCCGCTGCCGCGGCACTCGGCGGCAGGATCAGACGGCTCGCCTTCGGTGCGGGCGACTACACGCTGGATCTCGGCATCACCTGGACGTCCGGTGAAGCGGAGCTCAACGCCGCACGGAGCGAGGTGGTGCTGGCCAGCCGCTGTGCCGAGCTGGAGGCGCCGATCGACACGGTCTTCACCGGCCTGCACGAGTCGGAGGCCTTCGCCAGTTCCTGTCGGCTCGGCGCAGCGATGGGGTTCCAAGGAAAGCTTTGCATCCATCCCGACCAGCTTTCGGTTGCCAACGCCGCCTTCGGCCCGACCGCAAGCGAGGTGGAGCGGGCACGGCGGATTGTCGCCGCCTTCGCCGAGGCGGAGGCAAGGGGCGTGGCTTCCGTCCAGGTCGACGGCCGCTTCGTGGACTACCCTATCGCTGCGCGGGCTCGGCGCACTGTCGAGCTCGCCAACCTGATCGAGTCCGCCGCGAGGCATGCTCCAGCCTGAAATTTGCGCGACCCGTCGAGGCCATGGTCTGACGCAGCATCGCGTGTTCTACCGCCAGGCTGCACTAAGCCGGACGGTGCGCAAAGCCGGACGGTCCTTCGCGTGGTCCGTGCCCAGGTCAGCGGTGGTCGGGGGTCGTGAGCGGGTCGTCCCCCACGTCGACGACGAAGATGGCGAGCAGACGCGCCGACCGCGTGTCGCTGGCGTTTTCGCTTACCCTGTGGTGCGCGCCGGGCGGCTCGGACCAGCCCTCGCCGGGCCGGTAGACCCGCACCGGTTCATCGTCCACCTGGCTCCGGATCTCCCCCTCCAGCACGTAAGCGTAGATGAAGGCCGATCCGGCATGGCGGTGCGGGACGGACCTGGCACTCGGTGGGTACTCGACCACCACGGCAACCAGGCGCTTGCCAGGGGCATTGGGGATGGGCTGGTCGGCGGCAAGCGTGACGGTCTCGTGCCGGGGTTCGGGCTGTGCCACCCCGGGGGCTGGCGCGGAAAGTGCCGCAACGAGGGCCGCGCCCCAGAGGATTGCACGTCGCATCGGGACCACTCCGGCTGTTGGCGACGGCTGAAAACTGGGCCGCATCGCGGCCGGCAAACAGTGTCAAGACCGGCAGATCCGGCTGTACCGTGGATGGCGTGGCGACCCATTTTCCCATCGACGTCGACCGCGCCAGGAAGGCGCCACTGGCCGCGCAGATCCACCGGGCCATCCGGGACGCCATTGTCGACGGGCGGATCGCCCCCGGTGCGAGGCTGCCCTCCTGGCGTGACCTGGCGGCCCAGCTCGGCGTGGCCCGCGGCACCGTGCAGGCGGCCTACCAACGCCTGGTGGACGAGCAATACGCCGTCGGCCTGGGGGCCGCGGGTACTCGGGTCGCCGATCGTCCGCCGTCGTCTTCGATGTCCGGCTGGTCACCGGACGCGGCGCCATTGCCGGAGCTCTTCCACAATTTCGGGACGGCGCCCCTACCGTTCCAACTGGGCGTGCCCTCCCAGGATGCCTTTCCCTTCGTGCTGTGGTCGCGCCTGCTCACGCGCGAGGCCCGCCGTGCTGCTGCGGCGCCGGTCGGGTACCTGGACCCGCGTGGCGATCCGGAGCTGCGGAAGGAGATCGCGGCCTACCTGGCCATAGCGCGCGGCATCCGGTGCACGCCGTCCCAGATCCTTGTGACAGCCGGCTTCTCCGGCGCCCTGGGCCTGGCCCTGCACGGTCTCCGGCTGGAAGGGCAGGCCGCCTGGATGGAGGATCCGGGCTATCCGCTCTCGCGCACCGCGCTCGGCCTGTCCGGCATGACGGTATCAGCAGTCCCGGTGGATGCTGAGGGCCTGGACGTCGCCACCGGAGTCCGATGCGCCGGGGGCGCTGCGCTGGCGGTGGTCACGCCGGGCCAGCAAGCGCCGCTCGGGGCGACGATGTCGCTCCGCCGGCGGCTTGCCCTGCTCGACTGGGCGCGGCGGAACGGCGCCCGGGTGATCGAGGACGACTACCTGGGCGAGCTGCAGCTGAAGGGCCGGGCGGCACCGGCCCTCGCTTCCCTCGACCAGGACGGGCGGGTGCTGCACGTCGGCAGCTTCAGCAAGACCATCAGCCCGGCGCTGCGCCTCGGGTTCCTCGTGGCGCCGCCGGAACTGGCCCGCGCCTTTGGCGACCTGACCGCCTGCCTGGCGCCCGCGCCGGCCGCGCCCGTGCAGCGCGCGGTGGCGGCGTTCCTGCGGGAGGGGCACTACCTCCGCCATCTCCGCCGCATGAAGCGGCTCTACGCGGCCCGCCGGGAGGTCCTGGTCGGCTGCCTGAGGGAGTTGGCGGCAGACGTGCTGAGGGTGGAAGCGGCCGCCGCCGGCCTGGCCGTGGTGGTCTCGCTGCCCGAGCATGCGGCGGACGTGGAAATCGCCTCGAGCGCCCTGCCCTTCGGCCTGGCACCCCGGCCACTGTCGCCCTGGTATCTGCAGTCTCCCGCACGGCGGGGGCTGCTGCTCGGCGTGACCAACCTCGATGAGAGGCGACTACCGGCTGACTGCCGGCGGCTGGCGGAACTGGCACGACGGCACTCATGACGCCGAGCGGCGTCATGAAGGCGACCGTATCGCTCGCCACCGCGACGCAGCGGTGCAATGCCATGGTCCCATCTGGGAATCGGCGCTTGGCGCTTTGATGCGGCGGATGTTCAGGATCGACCGGGACTTGGGTGGCAACCAGGCAGCCGCGGCAAAACCCCGGGCGGAGGGTTCAGGCGCGCGAGCGCCCCGGCAAGCTGCTGCACCTCGACGCCAAGCGCCTGGCCCGCTTCGAGCGCGTCGGCCACCGCGTCACCGACGTCCACCGCGGCGCCTCCGACAGTGGGGCGGCGCATCTGGGCACTACCCGCCCGGTGTGGGCGCCCATCGGGACTGCGCTGGATCCGCCTTCTGACCTTACCCGCGTTCTTTCGCGCGCCTTCAAGGGCAGAGAGCGGGCCCGGGATGGAGATCAGCGCCGAGTCGGGCGGCGGGCGCTGGCGGGACAGGTCAACACCCGCCGGCACCTCGCCGGAAATCACGAGCCGCCTTGAGCCGCCAAATTGGAAGGCAGCCTCGCGCCCGACGAAAGCTGCCCCGTCTCGATGGCCTCTCTGATCGCCGAGTAGATCCATGCAGCCAGCGGTGTCCGTCGGCTACGATCCCGACGGGGGAGGGGGCAGCCATCGCGCGATGGTACAGTCGGAATTGCCGGTCTCGGTACTGTCTTACGACCAGGACGGGGAGCATCTCTTCGCCACGACGCCGGCCGGAGAAACTCCGGTGCGGCTTCGAGCCCTCGCACAGGCAGGTGGACGTTGAAGGCAATCGTCGTGACGGATCAGGCTGCTGGAACGGCCGGGATGAAGCTGCGCGAGCGGCCCGAGCCGCCGGCAGCGATAAACGACGTCATCGTTCAGATTCATGCGTCGGGATTCGTCCCGACTGAGATGGAGTGGCCCTCGACCTGGATCGATCGCGCCAACCGCGACCGAACACCGTCGATCCCCGGACACGAACTGGCCGGTGTCGTCACCACCCTCGGCTACGGCACGACAGGGGTGTCGGTGGGACAGCGGGTGCTCGGCCTC
>DASQVL010000713.1:0-9654 GCA_035640795.1 Crenalkalicoccus sp.
CGCGGCGCGCCGATGCGCCGCCGGAGGAGCGGTAGGGATGCGCCGCCTGCCGGGCCTCGCCGCGCTGCTCGCCCTCGCCGCCTGCGGCGGCGATCCACCACCGCCCCCGCCGGCGCAGGGCGGTGCCACACCGGCTGCCGCCACGCCGGCCACGCGCACCACCGCCTTCGATGGCCGCTATGTCGGCCGGCTCACCCTGAACCCGGACCGGACGCGGAGCTGCCCGGAGCCGCCTGAGGGCAACCGCGAGATCACCGTCGCCGACGGCCGGGCCACCTTCGTGCTGTCGCGGCAGCCGCTGCAGCAGCAGGCCGGCACGGTCGGCGCGGACGGGTCCGTGCGGCTCTCCGACCTCTACGACCGCGCGCTGGCGACCACCGGCCTGTTCACCGGCACGGAGTTCCTGGGGGAGTATCGCAACGGCCGCTGCAGCTACGCCGTGCGCATGCAAAGGCAGGGCTGAGCGGCCGCCGATCCGGGCCCGGCGCGTGCCCGCAGGTGGCGGGCACGCGCTGCTGCGGCTAGAGCATTTTCCGTTCACATGCGTTCACGGCAAATGCTCTATGCCGTTGTATGCAGAGCAGATTCACGCCTCCGGGCGATGCCGCCCTACGGCGATCTGCTCTAGGACGGTTCCACGCTCCCGGGCGTACACGCCCGTCGGCGATCTGCGCTAATCCACCGCCACCACCAGCTTGCCGAAGTTCTTCCCCTGCAGCAGGCCGATGAAGGCCTCCGGCGCCCGCCGCAGCCCCTCCACCACATCCTCCCGCCAGGCCATGCGCCCCTCGGCGATCCAGCCCAGCATCTGCCGGCGGAACTCCCCGTAGCGCTGCCAGCCGCTGTCGCTGACGATGAAGCCCTGGATGCGCAGGCGCTTGCGCACGGTCGCCATCAGGTTCGGGCCCGGCGCCGGCTGGGTGTCATTGTACTCGGCGATCATGCCGCACATCACCAGCCGGCCGAAGTCGCGCATGCGCGGGAAGACGGCGCGCTGCGTGGCGCCGCCGACATTCTCCCAATAGATGTCGATGCCCTCCGGGCAAGCCTTGTCGAGCTGGGGCCCCAGTTCCTGCCGGTGGTCGAGGCAGGCATCGAAGCCCAGCGCCTCCGTCACGAAGGCGCATTTCTGCGGCCCGCCGGCGACGCCCACCACGGTGCAGCCGCGGATCTTGCCGATCTGCCCGACCACCTGGCCGACGGCGCCGGAGGCGGCGGAGACCACCATGACCTCCCCCGCCTTGGGCCGGCCGATATCCTCGAGCCCGACCCAGGCGGTGAGGCCGGGCATGCCGAGCACGCCGAGGCTTGCCGAAAGCGGCGCCTCCTTCGGATCGATCCTGAAAAGCCGCGCCGGCTGCACGCTGGAGTATCGCTGCCAGCCATAGCCGCCGAGCACGGTATCGCCCGCCGCGAAGCCGGGGGCGCGGGAGGCGACGACCTCGCCGACCGTCTGGCCTTCCATCACCGCGCCGAGTTCGACCGGCTTCGCGTAGCTCTTCGCGTCCGACATCCGTCCGCGCATATAGGGGTCGAGCGAGAGGAAGCGCGCGCGCACCAGCACCTCGCCCTCGGCGGGCTCGGGCACCGGCGTCTCGACGATCTCGAAATCGTCCGGCGTCGGCATGCCCTGCGGGCGACGGCGCAGCAGGACCTGCAGGTTGCTCTCGGGCATGGCGGCCTCCTCCTCGGCTGCGCGCAGCATCGCGCCGCGCGGTGCCGGCGGGAAGGGCTCAGCCCGCCGCCTGCCGCAGGGCGAAGAGGCGGAGCGCGCTGGCGAGCGGCCTTCCCTCCGCCATGCGCGCCGCGTCCACCTCGGCGACCAGCGCGGCGAGGCTGGCCGCACGCGCTGCCGCCGCCCGTTCCAGCACCGCCCAGAATTCGGGCTCCAACGCCACCGAGGTGCGGTGCCCGGCCAGGGCGAAGCTCCGCTTCCAGAGGTGCCGCGGCTCAGCCGCCATCGAGCGTGGCGCCGGGCTCCACCATCTGTTCCGGCCGCACCCAGCGATCGAAATCCTCGGGCGTGACGTAGCCGAGCTGCGCCGCCGCCTCCTTCAACGTCAGGTTCTCGGCGAGGGCCTTCTTGCCGATCGCGACCGCCTTGTCGTAGCCGATGCGCGGGTTCAGCGCCGTCACCAGCATCAGGGACCGCGCCAGGTTGTCGGCAATGCGCTCGCGGTTCGGCTCCAGCTTCTCCACCATGTTCATGGCGAAGCTCTCCGCGGCGTCGGCCAGCAGCGTCGCGGATTGCAGCACGTTGTGGATGATGACAGGCTTGAAGACGTTGAGCTCGAGGAAGCTCTGCGCGCCGGCGATGCTGACCGCGACGGCGTTGCCCATGACCTGCGCGCAGGCCATGGTCAGCGCCTCGGACTGGGTCGGGTTGGTCTTGCCCGGCATGATGCTGCTGGAGAGCCCGTCCGCCGGGATCACCAGCTCCCCGATGCCGCTGCGCGGCCCGCTGCCCAGCAGCCTGATGTCGTTGCCGATCTTGTTCAGAGAGACGGCGATGGTGTTGAACACCCCCGCCAGCTCGACCAGGACGTCATGCGCGCCCATGCCCTCGAACTTGTTCGGGTTGGGCGTGAAGGCGAGGCCGGTGCGCTCGGCGACGACCTCGGCGAACACGCAGTCGAAGTCGCGGTGGCGGTTGAGCCCGGTGCCGACCGCGGTGCCGCCCTGAGGCAGCATCAGAAGACGCGGCAGGACGCCGCGCAGCCGCTCGATGCCGAGCTCCACCTGGCGCGCCCAGGCGCCGAATTCCTGGCCGAGGGTCATCGGCACCGCATCCATCATGTGGGTGCGGCCGAGCTTGACGATGCCGGCCCATTCCTCGCTCCGCTTCCACAGCGCCGCGTGCAGCCGGCCGAGCGCAGGGATCAGCCGTCCCGCCACCGCCTCCGCCGCCGCGATGTGCATCATCGTCGGGAAATTGTCGTTGGAGGACTGGCCGCGGTTCACGTGGTCGTTCGGGTGCACCGGTTTCCGGGTGCCGAGCGGCGCCCCGAGGATCTCGTTCGCGCGGTTCGCGATCACCTCGTTCGCGTTCATGTTGGTCTGGGTGCCGCTGCCGGTCTGCCAGACCGGCAGGGGGAAGTCCTCGTCCCGCCTGCCCTCCGCGATCTCCTGCGCGGCCTGCTGGATGGGGCCGACCAGCTCCTTCGGCAGCTCGCCGAGTCGCCCGTTCGCCTCGGCGGCGGCCCATTTGTGCAGGCCGACGGCGCGGATCAGCGCGGGCGGGAAGCGTTCGGAGCCGATGCGGAACAGCCGTCGGGCGCGCTCCGTCTGCGGGCCCCAGTAGCGGCCCGCCGGGATCTCGATGCTGCCGAGGCTGTCGGTCTCGGTGCGGCCTGGTGCGGCTTGCGTCTCGTCCATCGGCTCGTCTCCTCCCGGGGTGCTGCGATCCGCCCCGCCCCGCGCCAGCCGAAGCGCGCGAGGCCGGGGTGGCGTTCGCCGCCGGCTCTCCCCCTTCGGGAGGCGCGCCGCGGGGCCGGATCGCGCCGGGCCCGCCCGCTTAGGCCGAGTAGGACGCCACCTCGATCAGGTTCCCCTCCGGGTCCCGCGTATAGACCGAGGTCATCGGCCCCAGCGCCCCCTGCCGTGGCACCGGCCCGGCCTCCACCGCCACGCCGCAGGCCTCGAAATGCGCGAGGATCTCCGCCGAGCTCACCGCGACGATGAAGCAGAGATCCTGGGTCCCCGGCGAGCAGTCCACCGCCGCGATCCACTGATCCGCCGGCGCGTCCTGCGGGCGCAGGTTGATCTTCTGCCCGCCGAACTTCAGCGCGGTGCGCGGCGGCTGGCCGAACTCCTCGCGCTCCATCCCCAGCACGCGCTGGTACCAGGACGCCATGCGATCGAGGTCGCGGCAATTGATGACCAGGTGGTCCAGGCGGTCCACGGCGAAGCGCATGGCTCAGGCGGTTCCTTGCGGCAGGCGCGCCGTGACCTCGATCTCGATGCGCATGGCATCGGTCTGCAGCCCGGCATGGATCAGGGTGGAGGCCGGGCGTGCGCGGCCCAGGTGCCGCTTCACCACCGGCCAGCAGGGCTCCCAGTCCTCCCGCCGCGGCACGATGAACCGCACACGCACCACGTCGTCCAGGGTGCAGCCGGCCTCGGCCAGCGCGGCGGCGATGTTGCGGAAGCACTGCTCGGCCTGTGCGACGACGTCGTCCGCGATCGTCATCCGCGCATAGTCGTAGCCGGTGGTGCCGGAGACGAAGACGAAGTTGCCATCCACCACGGCGCGGCTGTAGCCGATTGCCTCCTCGAAGGCGCTGCCCGAGGAGATCAGGCGGCGCGCCATCACGCGGCGTCCGCGCAGGCCGGCAGGCTGGACCGCACGCGGCGGGTGGAGGCCGGGTGCCGCGCCAGCCCGGCCGGCGGGCGGATCGGCCGCGCCACCAGCCCGCCGCCGCAATTGGGGCAGAGCCCGCCGGGCAGGCGCGTCGCCGCGCAGTCAAGGCACCAGGTGCATTCGTAGGAGCAGATCAGCGCGTCGCCGCTCTCGGGCGGCAGGTCGCGGCCGCAGCACTCGCAGTTCGGACGCAGCTCCAGCATCACTCCAGCCCCTCGTAGAAATCGTTCCCCTTGTCGTCCACCACGATGAAGGCCGGGAAGTCCTCCACCTCGATCCGCCACACCGCCTCCATGCCGAGCTCCGGATACTCCAGCACCTCGACCTTGCGGATGCAGTCCTGCGCGAGGCGCGCCGCCGGCCCGCCGACGGAGCCCAGGTAGAAGCCGCCATGCTTCCGGCAGGCCTCCCGCACCGCCTTGCTGCGGTTGCCCTTGGCGAGCATCACCAGCGAGCCGCCCGCTGCCTGGAAGGCTTCCACATAGCTGTCCATGCGCCCCGCCGTGGTCGGGCCGAAGCTGCCCGTCGCCATGCCCTGGGGCGTCTTGGCCGGGCCGGCGTAGTACACCGGATGGTCCTTGATGTAGGCGGGCAGCCCCTCGCCGCGGTCCAGCCGCTCCTCCAGCTTCGCATGCGCGATGTCGCGCGCCACCACCATGGTGCCGGTGAGCGAGAGGCGCGTCTTCACCGGATGCCGCGAGAGCTCCGCGCGGATCTCCGCCATCGGCCGGTTCAGGTCGAGGCGCACCACCTCCCCGCCGAGGATGTCGTCGGTCGCCTCCGGCAGGTACCTCGCCGGGTCGTGCTCCAGCTGCTCGAGGAACACCCCCTCGGCCGTGATCTTCGCCTTGATCTGCCGGTCGGCGGAGCAGGAGACGCCGATGCCGATGGGCAGGCTCGCGCCGTGCCGCGGCAGGCGGATGACGCGGACGTCGTGGCAGAAATACTTGCCGCCGAACTGCGCGCCGATGCCGATGTTCTGGGTCAGGCGGTGCACCTCCGCCTCCAGCTCCGGGTCGCGGATGGCGTGGCCGGCCTTGCTGCCCTGCGTCGGCAGGCCGTCAAGGTAGCGCGTGGAGGCCAGCTTCACCGCCTTCAGGTTCGCCTCCGCGCTGGTGCCGCCGATGACGATGGCCAGGTGATAGGGCGGGCAGGCGCTGGTCCCGAGCGTCTTGACCTTCTCCTCGATGAAGGCGAGCAGCTTCGGTTTGTTCAGCACCGCCCGCGTCTGCTGGTACAGGAAGGTCTTGTTTGCGGACCCGCCCCCCTTCAGCACGAACATCAGGTGGAACTCCTCCGCGTGGTGCTCGCCGGGCGCGGCCAGGATGTCGAACTGCACCGGCAGGTTGTTGCCGGTGTTCACCTCCTCGAACATCGAAAGCGGCGCCATCTGGGAATAGCGCAGATTGGTCTCGGTGTAGGTGCGGTGGATGCCGAAGGAGAGCGCCTCCTCCTCGTCGCCCTCCACCCAGACGCGCTGGCCCTTCTTGCCGAAGACGATCGCCGTGCCGGTGTCCTGGCACATGGGCAGCACGCCGCCGGCCGCGATATTGGCGTTCTTCAGCAGGTCGAGCGCCACGAACCGGTCATTCGCGCTGGCCTCGGGGTCCTTCAGGATGTTCGCCAGCTGCTGCAGATGGCCCGGCCGCAGCAGGTGGGAGGCGTCGCGGCAGGCCTGGAAGGCCAGCGCCTCCAGCGCCCGGGGCGCGATCTTCAGGATGGTCCGCCCGTCGCAGCGGGCCGTGCTCACCCCCTCCACCTCCAGGCGGCGGTAGGGCGTCGTGTCCGGCGCCAGCGGGAACATCGGGCTGTAGAGGAAGCCGGCCGGGCGGGCCGGGCTGTCGGCCGCGGTATCGAGCGGAGGGGTCATGCCCGCGATCCTCTGCAATCCTCGCCGCCCGAGGTAGCGCGGGCGCGCGCCGCGCGCCACCGCCGCGCCTGACGAGGAAGCGGGCGGCGCGATGCCGGAAATCCGCCGCCGCTGCATCTGACACTGCCCGGCGCCGGACGCGTCCACACCGCGCACCGCCGGCGCCGGGCTGGAATGGCCCGGCCCCGGCAGCCCGGCGGCCAGTCCCGGCGGATCAGTCCCGCCGGCGGCGGAAGGCGTCGAGGCTCACCACCTGGGAGACGGTGGCGGGCGCGGCCGGCGCGGCCTCCTCGGGCGGCGCGGCCTCGGCCTCCGGCGCGGGCTGTGCCGCCGCCTCCTGCGCCAGCTGGAAGCGCAGGCCGAAGCGCACGTGCGGGTCGGCGAACGCGATCAGCGCGGCGAAGGGAATCCGCAGCGTGGCCGGTACGTTGCCGAAGGAGAGGCCGACCGAGAACAGCCGCTCCGCCCGGTCCACCTTCAGGTCCCAGAAGCGGTGCTGCAGGACGATCGTCATCTCCTCCCGGTACCGGGCGCGGAGATGGCCGGGCATGTCCACGCCGGGGTAGTCGGTACGGAAGGTCAGGTAGAAGTGGTGCTCGCCGGGCAGGCCATGCTGCGCGACATGCTCCAGCGCCTCGATGACGACGGCCCGCAACGCCTCCTCGGCCCAACGGGAATAGGGCAGGCTGCTATCGGTCTGGGCGACGCTGTCCACCATGCTGGAATCCATGCTGCATCACCCCCGGGGGCCAAAAGGTAGTCTAAAGGCTCTCGCGCAATCGCGAAAGTGGGAGGAGTGGGGGGGCTTCTGTTGCCCGGTGCCCCCCCGAACCGCGCTTACCTATTTAGGCAGCGAGTGCGACAGCCTCAGGGCTGTTGTCGTTCGCACTTATGGATCGGCCCGATAACGGCGGAACCATGCCGGGCAAAAGCGACCCCTTTACCACGCGCGTCGAGCCTGTTTCGCCCCCTGCGCCCCGCCCGACCAGCGGGGGGAAAGTGGTGGAGGCGCCGGGCACTGCCCCCGGGTCCGCAACGCTTATTCCGGATCGTGTTTATCGCCATAGCCGTCGAGACGGCACCCGATAGATAGTCCGCCGGGGCGGCGCGATCCAGGGCCCGCGCCATGCTATGCCCCGCTTGGTCGGGGGCGCCGGGGGGCGATGCGCGAACTCTTCCTTCACGTCGGCATGCACAAGACGGGCACCACCTCCGTCCAGCGGACCTGCCAGGCCAACCGCGCCCTGCTGGCCGCTTCCGGCATCAGCTACCTGGAGGCGCGGGAGCCGAACCATTCCCGTACCGTCTTCTCCGCCTATGCCGAGGAGCCGCACACCTACCACGTGAACCGGCGGGACGGGCTGCACGAGCCCGGGCCGGCGGCCGACTACGCCGCCCGCTGCCGCGACCTGCTTCTCGGCTTCCTGGCCGGCGCGCCCGGGCCGCGCCTGCTGGTCTCGGGCGAGGATATCGGCATGCTGAGCGAGGCGGCGACCGCCCGCATGCTGGCCGAGTTCCGCCCGCTGGTGGACCGGATCGTCGTGGTCGGCCTGGTGCGGCCGCCGCGCGGCTACATGATCTCCGCCGCGCAGCAGCGCATCCGCGGCGGCAGCCGGCTCGAGGACCTGCCGGACGGCACCCAGCCGCGATACCGCTTCCGCTTCGCGAAGTTCCGGGACGCGCCGGAGGTGGCCGAGCTCCGCCTCCGCCCCTTCGCCCGGGCGACGCTGGAGCGGGGCTGCGCGGTCGCGACCACCCTCGCCCTGTGCGGCGCGCCGCCGGAGCTCTACGACCGGCTCGCGGTGGACCGCGCCAATGTCTCCGCGTCTCGTCCGGGCGTCGCGCTGAGCCTCGCCGCCAACGAGGTGGCGCCGGTCTTCCGGCCGGATGGCAGCGCCAACCCGGAGCGCGCCCGCCGCCTGGTGCGCTTCCTGGAGGAGCTGGACGGCCCGCGCTTCACCCTGCCCGAGACGCTGCTCGCCCCCTGGCTCGCGGAGGAGGCGGAGGACATCGCCTGGATGGAGGAGGTGCTGGCCGCCCCGCTCGGACCGCTGGACACGCCCCCCGCGGAGGGCGCCGGGACCGATCTCCGCAGCCTGACCTGGCCCGAGGTCCAGGCGCTGGTGCGCGGCCTGAACGCGCTGTTCCTGGACCGTGAGGCCGCCCGCCCGGCCCGCGCCCCCGCCGCCATGCCCGACCAGCGCCGCGCCCGTCGCCGGGCGCGGCGGGAGGGAGCCCGCCCATGAGCCTGACCGAGGCGCAGCGCGCCGAGATCGCCGCCGCCCGCGACCGCGCGCCCCAGCCGACGCGCCGCCCGACCGTGGCTGCGCTGGAAGCGATGCTGTTCGAGGCGATTCCCGTCCTCGACCACGGCTTCCTCCGCGTGGTGGACTACATGGGCGACGACGCCGCGGTGGTGCAGGCGGCGCGCGTCTCCTACGGGCGCGGCACCCGAGCGGCCAACGAGGATCGCGGCCTGATCCGCTACCTCATGCGGCACCGCCACACCACGCCCTTCGAGATGTGCGAGATCAAGTTCCACGTGAAACTGCCGATCTTCGTGGCGCGGCAGTGGATCCGCCATCGCATGGCGAACGTGAACGAGTATTCGGCGCGCTATTCCGTGCTGGACGGGGAGTTCTACCTGCCCGCGCCGGAGCAGCTCGCAGCGCAGAGCGCCGCCAACCGCCAGGGCCGGGGCGAGCTTCTGGAGGGGGAGGAGGCGGCACGCGTCCTCGCCCTGCTGCGGGAGGACGCGGCGCGCTGCCACGACCACTACCTCGACATGCTGAACGAGGATGAGGAGGGCGCGCCGCGCGATCCCGGCCGGCAGGGCCTGGCGCGCGAGCTCGCGCGCATGAATCTGACACTCGGCACCTATACGCAGTGGTACTGGAAGACGGACCTGCACAATCTGATGGGCTTCCTCGCGCTGCGCGCCGACCCGCACGCGCAGTACGAGATCCGCGCCTATGCCGAGGTGATGCTGGCCTGCCTGCGCGCCTGGGTGCCGATCACAGCGGAGGCCTTCGCCGACTATCGCCTGGGTGCGGTGACGCTCTCTGCACAGATGCTCGGGGTGGTGCGCGCGCTGCTCGCGGGCGAGGCGCCGACGCCCGAGTCGAGCGGCCTTTCGAAGCGCGAATGGCGGGAGCTGATGGCCATGCTGGGGCGGGAGGGCTGAGCGGTGTTCGCCTTCTGGATCTTCCTCGCGCTGCTGCTGATCTTCGGCCTGCCGATCGCCCTGGTCTGGCTCGGCATCGCGCTGGCGATCTGGGTGACGCTCGCCGTCGCCGGGCTGGTCTGGGCCATCATCGCCTTCGTCTTCCACTCGCCGATCATCGCCATCCCGCTCGCCCTCGGCATCGGCATCGCGATCGGCCGGGCCATGGCGACGCGGCCGGCGCGGTGAGCGGGGCGCGCG
>DASQVL010000714.1:0-2352 GCA_035640795.1 Crenalkalicoccus sp.
CCGGCGGGGGAAGCCGCAGAACAGCTCCGGCAGGCGCCGGAGCTCGAGCCGCGCGGCCGCCGCCGCCAGCCCTTCCAGCAGCCGCGCCGCCGCCGCGCGGTGGCCGTAGCGCGCGAGGCCCAGGCCGATCAGCGCGCCGTCATGCGGCCAGACCGATCCGTTGTGGTAGGACATCGGGTTGTAGCGCGCCTCGGTGGTCGCCACCGTGCGGACGCCCCACCCCGAATAGAAGATCCCAGTCAGCAATTGATGGGCGACGGCGGCCGCCCGCTCCGGCGCCGCGATGCCGCCGAGCAGCGCATGCCCGGCATTGGAGGCGCGCACCCGGCAGGGCCGCTTCGCGCCGTCGAGCGCGAGCACGTAGGTGCCGAGATCGGCGCTCCAGAATGCCGCCTCGAAGCGCGCGCTGAGCGCCGCGGCCCGCACCTCCAGCCCGACCGCCTGCTCCGGCGCGAGGCCCAGCGCACGGGCGATGCGCGCGCCGGCGAGGAAGGCGGCGTACACATAGGCCTGCACCTCGCAGAGCGCGATCGGCCCCTCGGCCAGCGTGCCGTCCTCATGGAACACGGAGTCCCAGCTGTCCTTCCAGCCCTGGTTCGCCAGGCCCGTCGCGGTCCGCCTCCCGTATTCGACGAAGCCGTCGCCGTCGCGGTCGCCGTAGCGCTCGATCCATTGCAGCGCCGCCTCGATGTTCGGCCAGAGCGGGCGGAGCGCCTCCGCCTCCCCGGTGCGGTCCAGCCAGGCGCCGGCGAGGGCGACGAAGAGCGGCGTCGCATCCACGCTGCCGTAGTAACGGCGGAACGGCACCTCCCCGAGCTCCGCCATCTCGCCACTGCGCAGCTCGTGCAGGATCTTGCCCGGCTCCGCATCCGCCGCCGGGTCAGTCGTGGTCGCCTGCAGCGCTGCCAGGTGGCGCAGCACGCCAAGCGCGATGGCGGGGTCAAGCCAGAGCGTCAGCCAGGCGGTGATCAGCCCGTCGCGGCCGAAGACGGTGCTGAACCACGGCACGCCGGCATAGGGGTAGGGCCCGTCCGGCGTCTCCGTGATCAGCATGCCGAGGTCGTTGACCGAACGGCTGATGGTCTCGTCGAACACCGCGTCGGAGGTGAGGACGGCGGCGCCGCGTGCGCGCGCCGCGCGGCGGTCCAGGCAGCTGTCGCGGAACGCGCGCAGGAAGGCAGTGCGGGGCGGCCTGGGCGGCGCGGCCTCCGCCCCGCACTGCACCTCGAGCAGGATGGTCCGCCGCTCGCCCGGCGCGAGGACGAGGGTGAAGACGGCGTGGTCCCCGGTGATCCGGTCCGGCATCGGGTCGAAGCGCAGCCGCGTGGTGCGCCGCCGCTGGTCGAGGCCGGTATAGGCGAGCACGACCCCGTCCGGCCCCGGCTCCGGCGGGTGCTGCGTTCCGCGCCGGCGACGGCGCGTGCCGCGCACCTCGAACAGGTCGGCGAAGTCCGCCGCGAAGCGCAGCTCGATCGGCAGGGCCAGGGTCTGGTCGGCGAAGCTGCGCACCGCGATGCGCTCGAAGCAGATGTCGCCCCGGATGAACTTCGACCGGCGCAGATGCACCCGGTCGCGCTCCAGCGCCGGACGCGGCCCCTGGGCGGGCAGGTCCGGGTTGGTCAGGTCGCAGGTCAGCACCTCCCCGTCATCCGAGAGACCGGAGCTCAGCAGCAGCGGCCTGGCGCCGGCGAAGCAGAGCTCCAGCCGCGAGAGGTGGCGGGTATCCTGGTGGTAGAGGCCCTCCGGGCTGCCGGGGACAGGCAGGGCATCGCCGTTCGGGTCGAGCACGGCGAAGGCGTCGTCGTGCTTCAGGACGCGGAGCCGCATCTCCTGCAGCGAGATGCCGGCGGTGATGGCGTGCGGATCCACCCCCGGGGCGGGCTGGGCGGGAATGGCTTCCAGTTCCGACATGGCGTCCATCCCCCTGATCGGCGCGCCGAGCCTGGCCGGGCGCCAGCCGCGTGCCGCCCGGCCGGTCCCGGCACGGCGCGAAAAGCCGTCCCGCTTCTACACGCGCGACGCGCCCCGCGGTTCCGATGCGCCGCGCGGGACCGGCTCGGCCCGGCCCGCGCTGGCCCGCGTTCGGCCCAAGTGTGCGCACCGAAGGTGGGCACGCGAAGGGCGTGAATTGCTGGCCCGGGAAAGCTGGGCCGGCATCGGCTGACCACAACCAGCGCAATGCCGGTCTACGGCGATTTCCGCTCGCCTGTGCTCGCCGCAACCGCTGCAGCGCCTTGTTTGTGGGGCAGATTCACGCTCCCGCGCGTTCACGCCCGTCCGCGATCTGCTCCAGGCGCCGCCGTCGCGCGGCACGTTCCCCCGGCCCGGCATCGTCGCCGGAGAGCGGCGGCG
>DASQVL010000715.1:0-3166 GCA_035640795.1 Crenalkalicoccus sp.
GGCGCGGCCGGGCGGACGTAGAGCAGCGTGTTCGGCGCGTAGCGGCGGAGGGCCGTGTGCAGCTCCGCCACCCGGCCCTCCGGCAGCGGCTCGGCCACCTTGAAGACGAAGATCTTCTCCGCGGCCTCCAGCTCTGCCAGCAGCTTGCGGCGCAGGAAGTGCAGCCGCTGCAACTGGCGCGCCAGCACCTGCTCCGCCGGCTGGCTGTCCGCCCGGATGAAGGTGTGGAAGAGCAGGCCGTAGCGTCGGTCCACCACGCCGTATTCGCGCTCATAGGCGTTGATGTTCGTCGTCGCGCGGTCGCCCAGCCCCGCGAAGCCGGTGCGCAGCCCGGCGAGCAGCGCGCCGAGGCTGATGCCCACCCAGCGCAGCAGGCCGAGCGGGTCGGTGCCCAGACGCTGCTGGACGAAGGCGAACTCGCAATTCTCGCCCAGGCTTTCGAAGCCGAGGGCGAGCTCCATCGCGTCGGGCGGCAGGCTGGCGGCGGGGGCCATGCGCATTGGCATGGCCTGGGGCGCGCCGAATTCCGGCTCCTGCGGGAAGCGCTGCGCGGCCGCTTCGCGCACCGCTCCAGCCTCCAGCAACCGCTCGCTCGCTCGCAACAGCCGTAGCAGGCCAAGCGGGCCGAGCGGGCTGTCCGGGACCCGCGCCAGGAGTTCGCGCCAGCGCCGCTCGGCCTCCGGCCGATCACCCTGCGCTTCCGCCAGCGCAGCCCACTCGGCGAGGCAGAAGGGATGATCCGGGAAGCGGGCCAAGGCTGCGCGCAGATGCTCCTCCAGCCGCATGAGCCGGCCGGCGGCGCGCAGCGCGACCGCCAGGCCGTAATAGCCGGCGGGGTCCTCGGGGAACCGGGCGCAGACCTCCTCCCAGCGCAGGATCGCCTCCTCCCGCCGGCCGAGGCGGTGGGCAATCCAGGCATACTCCACGGCGACGGGGACCGAGGCCGGGTGATGGCGGCAGGCCATGCCGAGCAGCGCGTCGGCCTCGTCGTGCCGCCCGGCCTCGCGCAGGGCGGCAGCGGCGTGCAGTTCGGCCGCCGGGCGGCCAACCGCCGCATCCTCCAGAAGGGCCAGGGCGCGCAGCACCACCCGCCAGTCGGGCTGCGCCAGGACCTCCTGGGCGAAGGCGTGGGGTCCGGGACTCATTGCGGGCAACGGCCCCGGTTGCGACCCATCGCGGCCCCCGCGCTCTCGGGCGCGTGTTCTACCGGAGTTGGGGTGGCGCGCAAGCCGCAGCGTGCCGGCGACGCGCGGCCGGGCTGGACGCCGGCGACCCAACTGGGGCAGTGAGGCGGCCGCGGCGTCCGCAACCGCCGGTCGCCGGCAGGAGTCCTCACGTGATGACGATCGCCAAGGGCAGCGCCGCAGGAGAGTTCGACAGCGCTGGGGCGCCCGCATGCTGCTGAACGGCCGGGACAAGGCGCTGCTGCTGGAGCGCGCGGAGCAGGCGGCGGGCGGGTTGGAGGCGCAGCGCGCCACCCTGGCGGGGCTGGAGGCGCGGCTGGAGACCCTGGGCGCGACGCTGGCCCGCATCGCCGATGCCGCCTGCCGCCAGGACGCCGCCGCGAGCGGCGCCGAGGCGCGTCTCGCCCTGCTGGCCGAGGGCTCCGACCGCCTGCTCGCCGCGGTGGACCGGCAGCGCATGGCCGCTTCCGACATGGAGGCGCGGCTCGCCCGCCTCGAGCACCGCGTCGAGGAGATCGTCGCCTACTTCGCCATCCGCGCCAACGCGCTGCTCAACAGCCGCGCCACCTATCTCGGCGACCACACGGCGATCGCCTTCCTCGAATCCGGCCTGCGCATCTATGTCGACACGCGCAGCCAGGACATCGGCGCGCACCTCCTCACCCTCGGCGCGTGGGAGCGTGACTACACGACGCTGTTCACCCGCCTGATCCGGCCGGGCGACACGATCCTCGATCTCGGGGCCAACCATGGCGTCTACACGCTGCTCGGCGCCGCCGCGACCGGCCCCGCCGGCCGCGTCCACGCCTTCGAGGCCAATCCGCGCCTCGCCGCCCTCGCGCTCCGCTCCGTGCAGCTCAACGGCTTCGCGCCCTTCGTCACCGTCCATGCGCTGGGCGTCGGCGCGGCGGCCGGGGAGATGCGCCTGGTCGTGGACGAGGCCTGGTCGGGCGGCGGCGCGCTGCGCGGCGACGGGGAAGGCACGCCCTGCCGCGTGGTCAGCCTGGACGAGCACTTCGCCGATCCCGGCTTCCGGGTGGACGTGATGAAGATGGACAT
Organism: Crenalkalicoccus sp.; assembly: GCA_035640795.1. GTDB lineage: Bacteria > Pseudomonadota > Alphaproteobacteria > Acetobacterales > Acetobacteraceae > DASQVL01. Next base: position 2,244 of record DASQVL010000715.1, read on the forward strand.
CGAGGGCGGCGAGGGGCTCGCGCTCCGCGGCATGCGCGGCCTGCTCGACCGCTCCCCGCGCCTCCGCATCCTCATGGAATTCGCCCCCGCCATGCTGCGCGGCAGCGGCGTCCGCCCGGGGGAGGTCGCGGCGCTGCTCGAAGGCTGCGGCTTCCGTCCCTGGTCGGTGCGGCCGGGCGGCGCGCTGGAGGAGACCGGCTGGCCGCTTCTCCTCGCCCAGCCGGACGGCGTGCAGAACATCCTGCTGGCGCGGGAGGATCCGGGGCTCGCCTGACGCGCCCGCGCCCGAGCGGTTCCGCTCGCCCGTGCGCGCGGCAATCGCGCGCCCGACATGACCACGCCGTTCAGCCCGGCGCGGCGCCGCCCTCCGCCTCGGCAAGCCAGGGGGCGAGCAGTTCCGCCGTCGCCGCGGTGATCTCGGGCGGCGTGGCGCCGGCCTGGCGCATCGCGTCGCGCAGCGCCGCCGCCTGCTCCAGCCGCGCCTCCCATTCCGGGCCGAAGCGGCGTTCCAGCCATTGCCGCAGCACCCGCGCGACGGCCGGGCTCCGCCCCTCCGTGGAGACGCCGAGGACGAGGTTCCCCCGCCGGACCATCGCCAGCGCATAGGCGTCGCAGAGCGGCGGCACGTCCTCGGCGTTCACCAGCACGCGGTGCGCGCGGCCGAGCGCGGCGAGCCGCGCCGTCTCCGCCTCGGAGAGACCGGCGAGGAAGAGCAGCCGCGCCGCCGCCACCTCCGCCTCGGTCGGCAGCCGCTCGACCAGGCGCGCGCCGGCGCGCGCCCGCATGGCGGCCGAGGCCTCGGGCGCGAAGACCGTGAGGTCGCGCGCCCCCGCCGCTTCCAGCATGTCCAGCCGGGCGAGGGCGGCGCGGCCATCCCCCACCAGCAGCGCCCGCCAGGCGGCGATATCCACGGCCAGCGGCAG
>DASQVL010000716.1:0-7424 GCA_035640795.1 Crenalkalicoccus sp.
CTACTGGTCCGCCGCGGCAGGTGCCGGATGGCTCTCCACCTGGAACCGCATCGAGCCACCCGGTCTCGTACGCATCCGGCTCGTCTTTTCGGAGGGCGATCGACGGCACTGGCCCGATATCGTCGTCGCACCGATGCGCGAACGCTTCGAAGAGTAATGTTCCGTCGCCAAATCGAGTTGCTCTTGTGGCACTCCCGTTACTCGCACTCACGACTGGGCGAGTGAATAGATGCGGCGTTGACAATATGGCCGATGCATGAAGGCATATCCGGGCAATTTGTCATTACAGTCTGAGTCTTAACTACACTGCAACGAACCTGCCATCCGGTGACTAGCATGGCGGAGGCGACGGAAGCCTCTGTATCATTGGCCAGGCGGCGGTTCCGGTCGAGCGAAGCGAAGCAGCGTTCTGCCATCCAGCGGCGCGGGTGGAGGGCAAAGCCGACATAGTATTCGGCTTGCGGACGATCTCGACGGCGAAACGGGTGGGGCGCTGACGACGCGCTCGGCCGTGCAGGCAGCGTCGGCGAAGGCTCATTCGATGAACGGGAAGCTGCGCCTCGACGAGTTTCTGTCCTGGTGGACGCAGCAGATGCTCGATCTGATTCCGGCGCGCCTTCGCCGCACCGGGATGGTGCTGCCCGACGCCCTGGTGGTCAGCTTGCCCAGCACCGCACCGGGAGACGCCGATCCGCACGAAGCCGCGTTCTCGCTTCGCAGGCGCGGCCGTGAATCATCGATCGGCCACTTCGCCCTCGACGGGACCGGGTTGCGGGCGCTGTCCCGGATGCTCCGCGGGCGTCGCAAGCCAACCTGCATCGTATTGCGGCCCCCACCCGCGGCACTGCTGGAGCGCAGCGTGAGCCTGCCGCTGGCAGCCGCGCGTGACCCCGGTGCTGTGCTCCGCTACGAGTTGGACCGCCTGACGCCCTTCACGGCCGAGGAGGTTTTCTGGGCCTGGCGCCTGGAATTCCGCGATACCTCCCGAAGATTGCTGCAGTTGCGCCTCTCGCTGCTGCCGAAGGCCGGTCTGCTGGCGCCGATAGAGGCGTTGCGGCGGGCAGGTCTCGCACCGGTACGCCTGGAACCGCTCGCGCCTGATGGCCGGCCGAGTGCCATGGGACTGGGCGAGCCCGACGGGGCGGCCTTGCCACGTCGCGAAGCCTGGCGTCGCCGGGGCCTCGCCGTGTTGTGGGCCTTGTGCGGTGGCCTCGCCGCGGCAGCCATCGCATTGCCCTTCGTGATCCAATCCCTGGGGCTTGCTGCCGCGGAGCGCCACATGGCGGCGCTGCGGCCGCGCGTGGCTGAAGCGGAAGGGCTTCGGAAGCGGATCGCGGAGGCGAAGGGCAGCCATGACGTCGTCGCGGCAGAGCGCGCACGGGTGGGGGACGCGTTGCAGGTGATCGCCGCGCTGACCGAGCTCCTGCCCGACGACACCTACCTGACCGACCTCACCCTGCGACAACGCAAGCTGACCATGGGGGGACGTTCCGCTGCGGCTGCACGGCTGATCGGCCTGCTCTCCGCCGACCCGACCATCCGGGACGCGGCTTTCATCGCGCCGATCACGCGAGCCACGTCCGGCCCTGGCGACATGTTCTCCATCCGCGCCGAGCTCGGGATGTGACGGCAGTGGCCCTCGATCTCCCGACCGGCCGGGTTGGCCGCCTCCTCGCGCTCGGCATGACGGTGGCGGTGCTCGGCGCGCTCTGGGTGGGTGCCGCGGTGCCGTTGCTCGACTGGTACGCGGAGCGCGCCGTGCAGCTGGAGAACCGCCATGCGATCGCACGGCGCATGGCGGCGCTTGTCGAGATGCTGCCCGAGCTGCGGCAGCAGGCGCAGACCGCATCAGCCTCGGACAAGTCTGGCACCGAGGAGATGCTCGAGGGCGCCAGCGATGCCATCGCAGGCGCAGCGCTGCAGGAACGGTTGCAGGAGATGGCGGCGCGAGCGGGCGCACCGCTCTCCAGCGCGGAAGCGCTCCCCGGCGAAGCGGCCGGCGCCTACCGGCGCATCGGGGTTCGTGTATCGGTGAGCGCGCAGTGGCCGGCTCTGGTGCGCCTGCTGCAAGCGGTGGCTCAGGCCTCGCCGCGCATGCTGGCGGACGATCTGCAGCTTCGCGCCTCGCCACAGATTCCCCGTTCAGGGCCCCGTCCGATCGAGGCAAACTTCACCGTGCTCGCCTTCCGCACGGCCAGCGCCCAGACGGCGGCGGGGTTGGCCGTCCGATGAGCCGGGCCGCCTTCGCCGCACTCGGCCTTTCTGCCGCGGCGCTGGCGGGCATCCTTGCCCTGGAATTGTCGCAGATCACGGGGGATCAGGTCGCGAGTACGGCGGCGGCTGCGGCAGTCGCGCGCTGGCGTCCGGCGCCGGTCGTGCCGACCCCAACTGCGCCGGATCACTCGCGCGAGTGGGGGGCGACCGCCCTGGAGCGGCCGCTCTTCGCGGCGGACCGGCGGCCGGTCGCCGAGCAGCGCCCGGCGGTCGCGACCGGGGGCGGGCGGGACTTGCCGCGCCTCACGGGCGTGCTGGTGGGACCGACGGGAGGGACCGCGATCTTCGCGGCCGCGGCGGACGGCGCAAGGCCGATCGTGCTGCGCGAGGGCGATAGCCTGGGAGCGTTCGAGGTGAAGACGATCCTGGTTGGACAGGTGATGCTCGTCGGTCCGGAAGGTGAGCAGGTACTGCGCCCAAGCTTTGGCCCCCGCAGTGAAGGTACCGCCGCCAGGCCCGCCGCGCTCGCCCCGGCCAGGCCCGCGGCGCAGGTCACGACGGCGGGGGGGGCGGGCACCAATGACGTCCCCGGCCTTGTCCCTGCGGCGACGCCTGGCGGAATCTCCAGCCAGTCGCCGCCCAACGTCCCGCCCAGGAGTCCGGCGCGGTGAACCGGCAGCAGAGCCCTCCGGCCTCCGCCATGGTCGTTGCATTGCTCGCACTCGCGGCCTGCGTGACGCGGCCTGAGGAGCCGGAGATCCGCACGCTGCCGGCCATCAGCGGTCCGGACGCTGTCGCCACGCCGCGGATCAGTGGCCGAGTTGACGGACCCCGTCCGACAGCCCCGGTGCAGACGAGCATGGCGCTGCCCTCCAGCCTTTCCGCGGCGGCGGCCGGGACGGCGGCAGATGCAGGCCGAGGTGAGTTCTCCCTGGACTTTGCCGAGACCGACATCCGCGAAGTGGTGGCACAGATCCTCGGGGGCATGCTGCGGGCCAACTATGCCATGGACCCGGCGGTGCGCGGCGCGGTCACGCTGCGCACGAGCACTCCGATCTCCCGCGCGCAGTTGCTGCCGGTACTGCAGGCATTGCTGGGCCAGAACGGGGCGGTCCTGGTGCAATCGGGCGGGTTCTACCGCGTCATGCCTCAGGCTGCCGCTGCCGCCGCGGGCGGCGTTGTGCCCGCGGACAACGCCCTGGCGGCGGGCGCCCGCGTGGTGCCGCTGCGCTACGCCTCGGCTGAAGAACTGGCCAAGGTATTGCAGCCCTTCGTGGGGCAGGGCGGCCGGATCGCGGCAGATCCCGGACGCAACGCGCTCATCCTGGCTGGTGATCCGCCGGCGCGGGAGGCAATGGCGCAGCTTGCGGCGACCTTTGACGTGGACATCCTCGCCAACCAGTCCTATGCGCTGCTACCCGTCGCGTCCGGCGACGCGCGCGACATGGCCACGGCGCTGCAGGAAGCGCTCCGGGCGCAGCAGGGCGGCGCGCTGGCGGCGCAGCTTCGCATCATGCCCATGCAGCGTGTCAATGCGGTGCTGGTGGCAGCGGCACAGCCGCGGCTGATCGATGGTGCGCGCCGCGTCTTCGCGCTGGTCGAGAGTGCGCGACGCCGCACGGTGCGAAGCTGGCATGCCTTCTACCTCCAGAACGGGCGCAGCAACGACGTCGCCTATCTGCTGCAACAGGCCTTCACGCCGGATAATATCACCGTCCAGCCCACCCTGCCGGGTGGCATGGCACCCGGCCTCGGTCCGGGCGTCCTCACCGCCGGGGGCGGCGGCTTTGGTGGTGGTCGCTTCGGTGGAGGCATGGGCGGCCGCTATGGCGGCGGCGGCATGGGCGGCCTCGGCGGCGGATTTGGTGGCGGCGGCCTCGGCGGCGGATTCGGTGGCGGCGCTATCGGCCTTGGCCCTGGCGGCCTCATTGGCGCAGGGCTGGGGGCACGCGGTGGAGCCGGTGCCGGGCTGCTCGCGCAGGCGCAGCAGGCCGGGGCAGGGGATGCGGCCGCGCCGTCCGCGACAGCAGGTCCGGGTGGCAATCCGCTATTGGGCGGGCTCGGCGGTGGTGGGCCTGGCGGCGAGGCTGCGGCCGAGACGATGCGCATCATCTCCAACCCGCAGAACAACGCCGTAGTGGTGTTCGCGACCCCCCGGGAAGCGGAGACCGTGCAGGCGATGCTCCGCAAGGTCGACATCCTGCCGCTGCAGGTGAGGATCGACGCGGTCATTGCCGAGGTGACGCTGAACGACAACCTGCGCTACGGCACGCAGTTCTTCTTCAGTTCGGGCATCAACGGCGCACTGAGCCTGGGCTCCGGCGTGGCCTCCGGGGGGACCGCTGCTGCGGCTGCGCGTGCCGCGCCCTTCCTGCCGTACGGGGTGACCGGATTCGTGCTGAGCGACCCGCGCGGCGTCCAATACGCGATCAACATGCTGCAGCAGGTGACGCAGGTGCGCGTGCTGTCTTCGCCGCAATTGATGGTCCTGGACAACGAGCCCGCACGGTTGCAGGTGGGCAGCCTGGTACCGTACCTGACACAAACGGCGCAGAGCACGCTGGTCACCAACGCGCCGGTGGTGAACGCGATCGACTACCGGGAGACCGGCGTCATCATGGAAGTCATCCCCCGCGTGGGGAGCGCCGGGCTGGTCGCCCTCGACATCGCGCAAGAGGTCAGTGACGTCGATCCCAACCCACCGGTCACCATAGACATCAGGTCGCCCACCTTCCTGCAGCGCGCAGTGCGCTCCCGCGTCGTGGTGCAGGACGGCTATACGATCGGGCTGGCAGGACTGATCCGTGACTCATCCTCGCGTGGCAATCAGGGGATCCCCATCCTCAAGGATGTTCCGATCCTCGGCGCGCTGTTTGGCACGCAGAACAACACGCGAGTCCGCACGGAACTGCTGGTGTTGCTCACCCCGCATGTGGTTCACGATCAGCGCGACGTCCGGGCCTTGACCGAGGACCTGCGCGAGGGCTTGCCCAGTGCGGCGGCTCTGCCCGACACCTTGCGGGCGCTGCCTCCGACAGGATCGACCGACCCGAACGCGCACCTCCGCCGCCGCCTGCAGGACAGCCTCAGCCGATGAGCGCTGGGCGTCAATGCTTCGAGGGGTGCACCGACATTGGTCCGGTCTGATGGCGGTCCCTTTTCTTGCCTGCATGACGGCGGTCGCTGCCTTCTACGGCCTCCCCCCACGCGTGCTGCCTTCGATCCAGGCCGTGGAAGGCGGCCAGGTAGGCACGGTCAGTCGGAACCTGGACGGTTCGGAAGATCTCGGCGTCATGCAGGTGAATACCCGTTGGCTTGAGTCGGTTGCGCAGCTGACCGGGCTGCCCGTGGAGACGGTGCGTGAGCGCCTGATCGGTGATGCGTGCTTCAACATCGCCGCGGCCGGTGCAATCCTGCACAACAACCTGCAGGCATCCAATGGCGACCTGATGCAGGCGGTTGGCAATTATCACTCGCGCACGCCGGAATTGCACAGCACTTACGTCGCGCGCGTGCTGGAGGCGGCCAGCCGGCTGTTCGGTCCATCCAGCCGGTAACCGCGACCCCTCCTGCGCGGTCAACCGCGAACTCGCCCTACTGAAACTCCCAGATGGTCCGGCAGGCTCCTACCACGTATCCACATTCGGCCGCTTCTTGCCGGCGCGTGGCCCGGCCGCCCGCGCCATGCCGAGGCCGCGCAGGATCCACCGCCGCGTCTCCGCCGGATCGATCACGTCGTCCACCTCCAGCACGGAGGCCATGTTCGTCGCCTTTCCCCGCGCATAGAGCGCGTCGAGGTAGTGGCGGAACAGCGCCTCCCGCTTCTCCGGGTCGGCCTCCGCTTCCAGCTCCCGCCGGTAGCCCAGCCGCACCGCGCCCTCGAGGCCCATGCCGCCGAACTCCCCGGTGGGCCAGGCGACGTTGAAGATCGGCGCGTGGAAGCAGCCCGCCGCCATCGCCTGGGCGCCGAGCCCGTAGCCCTTGCGCAGCACCACCGCGAAGAACGGGATGCTGAGATTGGCGCCGCCCACGAACATGCGGCAGACGCGCCGCACTTGCGCGGTCTTCTCCGCTTCCGGTCCCACCATGAAGCCCGGCGTGTCGATCAGCGACAGCACCGGCAGGTCATGCGCGTCGCAGAGCTGGAGGAAGCGGGCCGCCTTGTCCGCCGCCTCGGCATCGATGGCGCCGCCGAGATGCGCCGGGTTGTTGGCGATGAGCCCCATCGGCCGGCCTTCGATCCGCGCCAGCGCGGTGACGATGCCGAAGCCGAAGCTTGGCCGCATCTCCAGCACGCTGCCGATATCGGCGAGTGTCGCGATCACCTTGCGGACGTCGTAGACGCGCAGCCGGTTCTCCGGCACCAGCCGGCGCAGCTCGCGCTGGTCGGCGCAGCGCCATTCCGTGACCGGGCCCTGGAAGTAGGAGAGGTACTGCTTCGCCGCGGCCACCGCCTCGGCCTCGTCGCGCACCAGGATGTCGATCACGCCGTTCGGCGCCTGCACGCTGACCGGGCCGACCTCCTCGGCGCGGTAGACGCCCAAGCCCCCGCCCTCGATCATCGCCGGGCCGCCCATGCCGATGCAGGCGGTCTCGTCGGCGATGATGACGTCGCAGCAGCCGAGCAGCGCCGCGTTGCCGGCGAAGCAGCGGCCATGCACCACCCCCACCAGCGGCACCAGGCCGGAGAGGACGGCGAAGGCGTGGAAGGTCGGGATGTCGAGCGAGGCTGAGGTGAGATTGGCCTTGTCGGTCTCGCCCGGCCGGCCGCCGCCGCCTTCGGCGAAGAGCACCAGCGGGCGCTGCAGCTGGGCGGTCAGCTTGAAGATGCGGTCCTGCTTCTTGTGGCCCATCGTGCCCTGGGTGCCGGCCAGCACCGTGTAGTCGTAGGCCGCCACCATCACCCCGGCGCGCGCCTCGCCGAACAGCGCCGCGTTCACCGTGCCAATGCCGGCGATGACGCCATCGGCCGGGCTGATGCGGCGCAGCTCCTCCATGCTGCGGCGGCTGCGCTGGCCGGCCACGGCGAGCGCGCCGTATTCCACGAAGCTGCCGGGATCGAGGAGGTCGTCCAGGTTCTCCCGCGCCGTGCGGCCGCCCTGGCGGTGGCGTTTGGCCACCGCCTCGGGCCGCGCCGCGTCCAGGGTCTCGGCCTTGCGGGCCACCACCTCGGCCAGGTCGGGGCGGATGCGGTCGGGGTCCCAGGCCTC
>DASQVL010000717.1:0-3568 GCA_035640795.1 Crenalkalicoccus sp.
GACCGGCGCTCGGAGCAGGCCCGGCTGACCGCGGCGGCGATGGACGAGGCGGTGGACCAGGGCAGCGCGCTCGCCGCCCCAGAGGCCGGCCGCACCGGGCTGCTGGCCCTTGCCCACGCGGAACTTTCGCGCGCCAAGGGCGGCGCGCAGGTGCTGACCCTGCCGCTGCCGGGCGGCGGGGCGGAGGCCGATGCCGGCCTGTTCGGCGCCGTCACCCTGCTGCGCCCGCCGCACCGCGCCTTCACCCAGGAGGAGGTGGACCTCGCCGACGCCATCGCCGCCGCCGCGGGCCCGGTGCTGGCCGACAAGTGGGAGAAGGACCGCGCTCTGCCGGCCATCGCCGCCGCGCGGGCGCGCGGTCTGCTCGGCCGCCTGCTGGGACCGAGCCATCCCGGCCTCAAGCTCGGCGTCGCGGCCGCGCTCGCTGCCATCCTCGCCGTCACCACCATTCATGGCGAGTACCGCGTGCATGCCCGCGGCCAGGTGCAGGGGGAGCTGCGCCGCATCGTCACCGCGCCCTTCGACGGCTTCATCCGCGCCCAGCACCACAAGGCGGGCGAGGTGGTGGAGGAGGGCGCGCTGCTCGCCGAGATGCAGGATTACGACCTGACGCTCGACCGGCTGCGCCACCTCTCGCGCCAGCGGCAGTACCAGCAGGAGCTGGACCGGGCGCTGGCGCGGCGCGACCTGGCGCAGGTGAACATCGCCCGCGCGCAGGTGGAGCAGGCGGCGGCCGACATCGAGCTCGCCGACCAGATGCTGGCGCGCACCCAGATGCGGGCGCCCTTCGCCGGCATCATCACGGCGGGCGACCTCTCGCAATCCGTGGGCAGCCCGGTGCAGCGCGGCGACACCCTGTTCGAGCTGGCGCCGCTCGACCGCTACCGCGTGAACCTCGTGGTGCCGGAGGCGCAGATCCGCCACGTCGCCCCCGGCCAGCGCGGCCGCGCCCTGCTGGCCGCCCTGCCGGACCGGGAATTCGCGGTGGAGGTCACGGCGGTGACGCCGGTGGCCCGCGCGGCGGATGGCATGAACGGCTTCGAGGTGTGCGCCGAGCTGCTGGAACGCGACGAGCGCGTGCGCCCCGGCATGGAAGGGGTCGCCAAGCTCGATGCCGGGCGGCAGCCGCTCGCCTGGATCTGGACCCAGGGCCTGGCGCACTGGCTGCGCGTCAAGCTATGGGCGCTGCTGCCGTGATGCAGGAGCATTTCCAGGCGGAGTGTGCGCGGTTCGCCGCGGGGAATGCGATCAACGCTCCAGGAACGGGGCAGGGGGGATGAGCGGCGCCACCGCCTCCATGTTCAGCCCACTCTGGCACCGGGTGGAGGCGATCCGCCCGCGCGTCAGGCCGGAGCTCAACATCGAGCGCCACGTCATCCGCGGCGATGTCTGGTACGTGGCGAAGGACCGCTTCTCCACGCGCGCGCACCGCTTCTCGGCCGGCGTCTATGCCGTGCTGATGCGCATGGATGGCCGGCGGACGCTGGGCGAGATCTGGTCGGAGGTGGCGGAGCGCTTCGGGGAGAATGCGCCCTCCCAGGGCCAGGTGCTGCAGCTGGTGGGCCAGCTCTACGCCTTCGGCCTGGTGCAGGCGGATCGCGCGGTGGACACGCGGGAGCTGGCGGAGCGCGCGCGGGACGTGGCGCGGCGCCAGGCGCTGCAGCAGGTGCAGAACCCGCTCTTCCTGCGCATCCCGCTGCTCGATCCCGACCGTTTCCTCGGTGCGACGGCGCATCTGCTGCGCCCGCTCTTCTCCGCGGGCGGCTTCCTGCTCTGGCTCGCCGCGGTCGGCTGGTTCCTGGCCCAGGCGGCGATTCGGTGGGAGGCGCTGACGGAGAACGTCGCCGACCGCGTGCTGGCGGCCGACAACCTGGTGCTGCTCGCCGTGGTCTACCCGGCGCTGAAGGCGCTGCACGAGCTGGCGCACGCCTATGCGGTGAAGCTGCGCGGGGGCGAGGTGCACGAGATGGGCGTGATGCTCCTCGTCCTGCTGCCCGCACCCTATGTGGACGCCTCCGCCTCGGCCGTCTTCGCCAGCCGCCGGGCGCGGGTGCTGGTCGCCGCGGCGGGGATGATGGCGGAGCTGCTGGTCGCCGCCGGCGCCATGGCGGTGTGGATCGCGGCGGAGCCGGGGCTGACGCGCGCGCTCGCCTTCAACACCATGCTGATCGCCAGCGTCTCCACCGTGGTGTTCAATGCCAACCCGCTGCTGCGCCTCGACGGCTATCACATCCTCGCGGACCTCATCGACGTCCCGAATCTCGGCACCCGCGCAGCCCGGTGGTACGTGTACCTGGCGCAGCGCCACCTGTTCGGCATGGCGGAGGCGCGCTCCCCGGTCACCGCGCGGGGCGAGGCGGTCTGGTTCGCGCTCTACGCCCCGGCCTCGCTCGCCTACCGCCTGACCGTGCTCGCGGCGATCGCCGCGGTGGTCGGCACCAAGTACTTCGTGGTGGGCGTGGCGCTGATCCTCTGGACCCTCACCCTCGCCCTGGTCTGGCCGGTGGTGAAGGCGCTGCGCTTCGTCCTGGTCTCACCTGCGCTGCGCCGGCGGCGGGGCCGCGCCCTCGCCGTGACCCTCGCCGGCGCGCTGCTGCTGGCCGGCGCGCTCTTCGCCCTGCCGGTGCCCTACGCGACCGTCGCGCGCGGCGTGGTCTGGCTGCCCGAAGAGTCGCGCATCGTCGCGGGCACGGCGGGCACGGTGCTGGAGATCGCGCAGCCGCCGGGCAGCAGGGTCGCGGCCGACGAGGTGCTGTTCCGGATGGAGGACCCCTACCTCGCCGCCCAGCGCGCCCGCGCCGCCGCACAGCTGCAGGAGTTGCGCGACCGCCTCATCCTCTCCGAGGCCGAGACGCCCTTCGAGACCCAGGTGATCCGCAAGCAGGCGGAGTTCGCCGAGGACGAGCTGCGGGAGGCCGACCGCAAGCTCGCGGCGCTCACCCTCCGCAGCCCCGTGGCCGGCGCCTTCCTGGTGCCGCGGCCGGAGGCGCTGGTGGGCGCGCATGCGCGGCGCGGCCAGTTGCTCGGCTACGTCATGCCCGGCACCGCGCCCCTGGTGCGCGCCGTCGTGGCGGAGGACGACATCGACCTGGTGCGCGGCCTGACGCGCGAGGCCGCGGTCCGGCTGGAGGGCGAGCGCTGGCGGCCGGTCCGGCACCTCGAAATCGCGCGCGCCGTCCCCGGTTCCACCCGCCGCCTGCCCAGCGCGGCACTGGGCGAGAATATGGGCGGGCCGCTCGCCCTCGATCCGCGGGCGCGGGAGCCGGACACGGCGCTGCAGCCCTTCTTCGTGGTGGACGTGGCCCTGCCGCCGGATGTGGCGCCGGAGCGCTGGGGGGAGCGCGCCTGGGTGCGCTTCGACCATGGCGCGGAGCCGATCGCGAACCGGCTTTGGCGCTGGGCGCGGCAGACCTTCCTGCGCGTCTTCCATGTCTGAGGCGGCCCTCGCCCCGCAAGTGCTTCGCCTGCCGCCGGCGCGCGCCGCCGGCAATGCGCTGCGGGCGGAGCGGCCGGTGGACGGGCTCTGGCCCGGGCTGCTCGCCCGCGGCATCGCGGCGGGCGCGCCGCT
>DASQVL010000718.1:0-6199 GCA_035640795.1 Crenalkalicoccus sp.
GCTTCGCGGAAGCGGGCGGCGCGGGCGCGGCGCTCGGCGACCGGCACGGGCGGCATGCGCGCGGCGGGCGTGCCGGGCCGCTCGGAATAGGGAAAGACGTGCAGGTGGAGGAGTTGCATGGCCTCCACCAGCGCCAGCGTCTCCTCCACATGCCGTTCCGTCTCGGTCGGGAAGCCGGCGATCAGGTCGGCGCCGAGCGCGATCCCCGGCCGCACTGCGCGGGCGCGCTCGGCGATCTTCAGCGCATCGGCGGCCAGGTGCCGGCGCTTCATGCGCTTCAGGATCAGGTCGGCGCCGTGCTGGAGCGAGAGGTGGAGGTGCGGCATCAGCCGCTCCTCCTCCGCGATCGCGGCCCAGAGCGCGTCATCCATCGCCGCGGGGTCGAGGGAGGAGAGGCGGAGCCGCGGCAGCTCGGGCACCAGGCGCAGCAACCGCCGCACCGTCTGGCCGAGGGTCGGGCGCCCCGGCAGGTCCGGGCCGTAGCTGGCGATGTCCACGCCGGTCAGCACCACCTCCCGGTAGCCGCGGGCAACCAGGGCGCGCACCTGCTCGACGATGGCGCCCAGGGGCACGGAACGGGACGGGCCGCGGCCGAAGGGGATGACGCAGAAGGTGCAGCGGTGGTCGCAGCCCTGCTGGAGCTGGACGAAGGCGCGCGCGCGGCCGGCGAACTCCGTCACCAGATGCGCCGCCGTCTCCCGCGCCGCCATGATGTCGGAGACCGGGGCGGGCGCCGCGTCCGGCGCCCAGGCTTCGGGCTTCAGCTTCTCGGCATTGCCGATGACGCGGACGACGCCGGGAAGCTTCGCCCAGGACTCGGGCGCGATCTGCGCGGCGCAGCCGGTGACCAGGATGCGCGCGGCGGGGTCGCGGCGATGCGCGGCGCGGATCGCCTGGCGGGCCTGGCGCTCGGCCTCGGCGGTGACGGCGCAGGTGTTGACCACGATGGTGCCGGCGGGCTGGCCGGCCGCGGTGGCTAGGGCGCGCATCGCCTCGGATTCGTAGGTGTTGAGGCGGCAGCCGAAGGTGAGGAGCTCGACGCTCATGCCGGATAGGCGTCGAGGTCGACCAGGCCGCGGAAGCTTTCCGCCACCGGCCCGGTCATCAGCACATGGCCGTCGGCGGCGCGCCATTCCATCTCCAGCGCGCCGCCGGGCAGGTGGATCGTGGCGCGGCGGCCGAGGAGGCCGCGGCGATGCGCGTTGACGATGGCCGCGCAGGCGGCGGAGCCGCAGGCAAGCGTCAGGCCGGCCGAACGCTCCCACACGGCGAGGCGCATCGCCTCGGGCGACAGGATCTCGGCGACGCCGATATTGGCGCGCTCGGGGAACAGGGCGTCGTGCTCGAGCGCGGGGCCGAGCTCGGCGAGCGGCACGGCATCGAGGCGTTCCACGAAGAAGGTCGCGTGCGGGTTGCCCATGCTGCACGCCGCTGGCTCCGCCAGCCCGCCGCGGCGGAGCGGCAGGCGGAGCGTGTCCATCGGCGCCGCGAGCGGGATCTCCTCCCAGCCGAGGCGGGGCGCGCCCATATCGGCGCGCCAGCGCCCGTCGGGCAGCGCTTCCACCGGAAGGTCGCCCGCGACGGTGCGGACGACCACGCGGTCCCGCCCGGTCTCCGCCGCGACGAGGCTGGCGATGCAGCGCGTGGCGTTGCCGCAGGCCCCGGCCTCGGAGCCGTCGGGGTTGCGGATGCGCATGAAGAGATCGGCGCCGAGGGCGGGCTCGAGCACGATGAGCTGGTCGCAGCCGATGCCGCGGCGGCGATCGGCGAGCGCCGCGGCGCGGGCGGGGGTGATGCCGAGCGCGCCGGCGCGCCCGTCCAGTACGACGAAGTCGTTCCCCAGGCCCTGCATCTTCCGGAACGGCACCATGGGCCGGGATATGCGGCGCGGGCAGGGACGGGGGAAGGGGCGAGCCCGGCAGCGCCCCGGCCCCTGCTGCCGCGATGCCCGCACCATGAAGCGAAAGGGGGGGAGACACAGCCAAGGTATGGCGGCGGCGCGAAGGGGGCGCGTTCCGGCAACGCGGCCCGGCCGCCGCGCGCCGGGCCGGGCGCCCGGAGCACGGCCCGACCCTCGACCAGGCCGGGCCCCCGCCTCACCCACCCAAGGCTGCCTTCACCATCGGCCCCGCCCGGCCGAGGTCCATCCTCGCCGCATGCCTGGCCCGCAGCGCCGCCATCACCTTGCCCATGTCCTTGATGCCCGACGCCCCGGTCTCGGCGATCGCCTCCTGGACCGCCGCCTGCATCGCCGCCTCGTCCATCTGCTGCGGCAGGAAGCCCTCGATCACCGCGATCTCGGCCTCCTCCTTCTCCGCCAGTTCCGGCCGGTTGCCCTGCCGGTAGAGTTCCACGCTCTCCCGCCGCGACTTGACCATGCCCCGCAGCATGGCGACCACCTGCTCCTCCGGCACCCGCTCCACGCCGGAGGGGCGGGCGGCGATGTCCACCTCCTTCAGCTTCGCGATGATCATGCGGATGGTGGAGGTGCGGGCGGAGTCGCCCGCCTTCATGGCGGCCTTCATCTCTTCGGTGAAGCGGCTGCGCAGGTCCTCGGGCATGGGTCACTCCTCCGGGTGGGGGTTCTTAGGCGCGCATTTGCCCTGACGCGCAAACGCCCGCAGTCGCCGGCGCGGCGCCGACCCCATTGAAGTCGCAGCGTGACTTCGATGGGTGTCCGGATCCGGCCGCTCGGCCGGCTGCGCGGGGCGCGGGTCAGGGATCAAGGTTCGGGGTATTACGCCGGGGGCGGGGCGGCCTCCATGGGAAGAAACTTCCCAGCTCGGGACGCGATCGGTTGCAATGGGAAGTCGCTTCCCCGATACTCCCCCCATGCGCAGGGTCGAGGACATCATCGCCCGCCTCGGCGGGCCGGAGGAGGCCGCGCGCGCCTGCGGCGTCGGCACCGAGGCGCTGCGCAAATGGCGCCAGGCCCGCGCCATCCCGGCCCGGCACTGGGCCGCCATCCTGGCCGCGACCGGCCTCGCCCTCTCCGACCTGCCCGGAGCCCCGATGAGCGACACGCCCGCGACCCCGTCCGACGATGCCGCGCCCGATGGCGGAGGCCCGTTCCGCGTGCCTGAGGGCGCAGGCCCGTTCCGCACGCCCGAAGGCGCAGGTCTGTTCCGCGCGCCCGAAGGCGCGACCGCCTGCCTTGTCCTCGGCGATGGCAGCGTCTTCTGGGGCAGCGGCTTCGGGGCGCACACCCCACGGGGCGGCAGCCCGCCGGCCGAGCTCTGCTTCAACACCGGCATGACGGGGTATCAGGAGACGCTGACCGATCCCTCCTATGCCGGGCAGGTCATCGCCTTCACCTTCCCCCATATCGGCAATGTCGGCGCCAACCCCGAGGATATCGAGGCGGTGACCCCCGCCGCCCGCGGCCTGGTGACGCGGGAGGTGCCGACGCCGCCGGCCAATTGGCGCGCCACGCGCTCGCTCGAGGACTGGCTGAAGAGCCATGGCGTCCCGGGGATCGCCGGGGTGGATACGCGGGCGCTCACCATCCGCATCCGCGAGGGCGGGCCGCCCAACGCGGTGCTGGCCCATCCGGCGGATGGGCGCTTCGACCTGGCGGCGCTCCGGGCAGCGGCGCGGGACTGGCCGGGGCTCGAGGGCATGGACCTGGCGCGCGAGGTCTCCTGCCGTCAGCCCTATCGGTGGGACGAGACGGAATGGGCCTGGCATCCTGATCTTCACCGCTCCGCGGCGGGGGGCTTCGGCCGGCAGCAGGCGCCGCGTCACCGCGTCGTCGCGGTGGATTACGGCGCCAAGCGCAACATCCTGCGCTGCCTGGCGGCTTCCGGCTGCGCCGTCACGGTGGTGCCGGCGACGGCGACCGCCGAGGAGATCCTGCGCCACGAACCGGACGGCGTCTTCCTCTCCAACGGCCCGGGCGACCCTGCGGCGACCGGGGACTACGCCGTGCCCGCCATCCGCGCCGTGCTGGAGCGCGGCCTGCCGCTGTTCGGGATCTGCCTCGGCCACCAGCTGCTCGGCCTCGCCCTCGGCGGGCGCACCTACAAGCTGGCGCGCGGGCATCGCGGCGCCAACCAGCCGGTGAAGGAGCTTGCGACCGGCAAGGTGGAGATCACCAGCCAGAACCACGGCTTCGCGGTGGATGCGGGGAGCCTGCCGGCGGGGGTGCAGGTGACGCATGTCTCGCTCTTCGACGGCTCGAACGAGGGGATCGCCTGCACGGATCGCCCGGCCTTCTCCGTGCAGTACCATCCCGAGGCCTCGCCCGGCCCGGCGGACAGCCACCACCTGTTCCGCCGCTTCGTCGGGATGATCGAGGCACGGAAGGGGGAGGGTTAGGCGATGTTCGACCTCAAGGGGCGCGTGGCGCTGGTCACCGGCGGCAATGGCGGGATCGGGCTGGGGCTCGCGCGCGGCCTGGCGAAGGCCGGGGCCGCGGTGATGATCGCCGGGCGCGACGCGGCGAAGAACGCCGAGGCGGTGCGGGAGCTGACCGGCCTCGGCGTGCAGGCGGCGAGCGTTGCGGCCGACATCACCGATCCGGAGTCGGTCGAGGCGATGGTCGCCCGCACGGCGGAGCGCTTCGGGCGGCTGGACATCCTGGTCAACAACGCCGGCACCAACATCCGCGCCCGGCCGGAAGCCACCCGGGTGGAGGATTGGCACACGGTGCTGGACACCAATCTCACCAGCGCGATGCTCGCTGCGCGCGCCGCCTATCCGCACCTGAAGGCGAACGGGTGCGGGCGGGTGATCAACAACGGCTCCATGCTGTCCATCTTCGGGCTGCCCTTCCACATCGCCTATGCGGCCTCGAAGGGCGGGGTGGTGCAGCTGACGAAGAGCCTGGCGGTGGCCTGGGCGCCGGATGGCATCACGGTGAACGCCATCCTGCCCGGATGGATCGATACCGCGCTGACGCGGAAGGCGCGGTCGGACATGCCGGCGCTGGAGGGCAATGTGCTGGCGCGCACTCCGGCCGGGCGCTGGGGCGACCCGCGGGACTTCGAGGGTATCGCGGCCTTCCTGGCGAGCGACGAGGCGGCGTTCGTGACGGGGACGGCGATCCCGGTGGATGGCGGGTTCTCGGTGCAGGGGTGAGTGGTCCGCTTCACCACGCACGCCGCCGCGCGCCTGCGCGAGCGCGGCATCCGGGAGAACTGGGTGATGGAGACCATCGCCACGCCGGACCGGGTGATGCCTGACCCGGCGGATCCCGCGCTGACCCGCAGCTTCAAGGCCATCCCGGACGCAGGGGGCGCGTGCTGCGCGTCGTCCATCGCTGGGACGGCACAGATTGGGTGATCATCACCGCCTTCCTGGACAGGAGCGCCGGAGCATGAGCGCCGCCGCCACCTACGACCCGGAGGCCGACGCCGCCTATGTGCGGCTGGCGCCGGAGGAGATCGCGGTCGCCGAGACGCGGGAGGTGGCGCCGGGCATCATCCTCGACCTCGACATGGCCGGGCGGCTGGTGGGGATCGAGGTGTTGAACGTGCGCGCCCGCGTTGCCGACGGCGGCGCCGCGCTGGCGGCGCGGCCGGCGGCCTGACGCGATGCCCAGCGCCGAAACCCTCCTCCTCTTCGCCGCCCTCTCCCTCGGCCTCGCCCTGACGCCCGGGCCGAACATGCTCTACCTCGTCTCGCGCAGCCTGGCGCAGGGGACGGGGGCGGGGATGGTCTCGCTCCTCGGCTGCCAGGCGGGCTCGCTCGCCATCATGCTGGCGGCCGCAGCCGGCATCACCGCGGCGCTGCTGGCGATTCCCTATGCCTGGGACCTGCTGCGCATCGGCGGCGCGCTCTACCTCGCCTGGCTGGCATGGCAGTGCCTCAAGCCCGGCGGCGCGCCGCTCTTCGCCCCGCGCGTCCTTCCGCCGGAAGGGCCTGCGCGCCTCTTCGGCCTCGGCTTCGCCACGGCGGCGCTGAACCCGAAGGTCGCGCTGTTCTACATGGCCGTGCTGCCGCCCTTCATCCACGCCGATCGCGGCGACGTCTTCCTGCAGGGCGCGCTGCTCGGCGCGGTGCAGATCGCGGTCTGCACGGCGAGCGATGCGGCGCTGGTCCTGGGTGCGGGACGCGTCGCGCGGGCGCTGGCGCGCCGGCCTTCCTTCCTTGCCGCGCAGCGCTGGGTGCTCGGCGGCGTGCTCGGCCTGCTGGCGCTGCGGCTGGCTGCCGAGGGCCGGGGGTGAGGGCCGCGGTGCTGCTGCTGCTCGCGCTCACC
>DASQVL010000719.1:0-6793 GCA_035640795.1 Crenalkalicoccus sp.
TGTCGTTGGAGCCTTCGCCCTATCGTGCCGAAGCGCACGAGGCGACTGCGCTACCGCCTGACGCTGCGGGATCTGGCCGAGATGTTCCTCGTCCGTGGCCTGGTATTCAGTCACGAAGCCGTCCGCGAGTGGGAGGCGAAGCTCGTCCCGCTGCTGGCCGAGGAACTCCGCCGGCGCCGTCATGGCAAGCGCAGCGCCCGCGGCCGCGACTGGCACGTGGACGAAACCTACCTGAAGCTTCGCGGCCGCTGGGCCTACCTGTATCGGGCCATCGACCGGGACGGCACTCTCGTCGACGCCATGCGGAGTGAGCCCCGGGACATGCCAGCGGCCCAGACCTTCTTCGGTTCGGCCAAGGCCGCCACGGGCGTCACGCCCGCGCGTCACCACAGACGGTCATGGGTCCTATCCGCGTGCCATCCGCTCGACGCTCGGCCGGTGGGTGGTTCATCGGACGAGCGCGACGACGGACATGCGTGGTCATGACAGGCGCGCGAGCACGGCGGCCCCCGCCGTTACGTAGTGGCGCGGATGGACCGCCACGTGCTGGGCCGCGACGCGAAGATCCCGCACCCTTCGTTGCAGCGATGAGCTTTCGTACACGACCCTGCTTCCGGCGAGTTCAAAGCAGCCTTCGGCGACGCGGACGCAGGCCGCGGTGATCCAGACCGCCGCCTGCAGTTGTTCCGCCACGCGGGCCAGGCCCTTCGCCGCCGCTCGCTCGGGATTTTGCCAGACGCGGGCGATCTGCGCCTCGAGCAGCGCGCGCGCCGCCATGAGCTCGGCATCAAGCCGTGCCAGGCCCTCCTTGAAGCGCTCGGTCTCTACCAGCGGGGTGGTCATGAACTGCTGTTTGACGCCGGCCACCGCCAGTTCAACGAGGTCTGTGATGGCGCCCTCGGCGATCCCCACGGCGAGGGCGGCATGCGCCAGCACAAGGATCTCGGGGAACCTGCGGAAGATCGGATCAGGCGCGAACGAGGCGCCGAACGGAAACTCGAAAAAGTTCTCGTTGGGAACAAACACGTCGGTCAACGCGACATGGTGGCTGCCGGTGCCCCTGAGACCGAAGGTGTGCCAGGTGTCCCGGATCTCCCAGTGTTCGGCCCGCATGAGACAGGTGCGGGTCATCGGGCCGGGTCCGTCCGAGGCGTCGATGGGGGAACCACCCTCCATCATCACGCATGTGCCCGCGATCCACTCGGCGTTCTGGCACCCGCTGGCAAATGGCCATGAGCCGCTGACCCGCCATCCTCCAGGAACGCGCTCGGCCGTGCCAATCGGCTGACCCGAACCGGCGATGATGTGATCCTTTCCGTCGTGGAAGATCTCCTCACACAAGCTCGGGCTCGCCAGGAACGGCATCAGGCTCCCGATGTGGCCAATCATGGCATTCCAGCCCACCGACCCATCGAGCCTGGCCAGGGCCGCGACCGCCCGAAGGGCGCCCGGCGCGTCAAGTCCAAGGCCTCCGTAACGCCGGGGTACGAGCATGCCGTAAATCCGTGCCGACTTGAGGACAGACACGAGTTCCGCCGGCAGTCGCCGATCTTGCTCGATGTCGCGAGCGTGCTGCGCGACCACCGGCGCGAACGCGGCGATGCGCGAAAGCACCTGGTCCACCTTGGCCTCGTCGGAAGTCTGGACGTTGCTGGTCGCCGACCGTTGCTCGTCGAGAAGCGTTGTCATCGGGTCTTTCTCCCGGCAGGGAGCGAGAGAGCGGCAGTCTGCAGCTGGCGAAATACGGCTCGATTGCAGCTCACGGGGAATGCGTTTCAAACGTAACCGGACGGTTTACCCCTCCGGCAGCGGGATGGCAGACGCGAAGACCCCATCGGGATCGAAGCGGCGCTTGAGAACCCGGAGCCGGGCGGCGTTGCCGCCATAAGCCCCCGCCGCCTGTTCGCGGTTATCCGGCCCAAGCAGGTTGGCGTAGCCGCCCGGCAGCGCGAACGGGGCGAGGCTCTGCCAGAGATCTTGTGCCCAGCGCCGGTACGCCGCGCCGTCATCCTCATCGGGCTTCCAACACGCGACGATCTCCACCATGAAGTGCTCGCTGCGCAGGCCGAATGCGGCGGCGTCCGGCGCCATCCGCGTCGCGGCGCCGTGGAAGTGGTGCCAGAAGACCAAGCAATGCGGCGACGCCGCGCGGGCCTTCGCCGCGATGATCGCGTCGGCGGCGCCCGCCGTGAGCGCGGGCAGCCAGCGCGTCCAGATCTCCCAGTGGTAGCCGTCCGCGGCCTCCACCCACGCGTCGAACTGGGCGAGCAGGTCGGCGTAGGTCGCCGGTCCGATCTCGGCGGATTGCGGCGTGCCGAAAGCCCGCACGTCTTCCAGGACACGCTCGCCCCGACACCGCTCGCCGTTCCACAGCGGCACAACCATGATGACGGGTTCGCCGTTTGTGCCGGATATCACGCCGACGGCCACGCCGAGTTCGTCGGGCGCCGTCGCCGCGAATGCCGCATAGCGGCGCAGGACCGCGCCTGCCTCGTTCCAGTTGTAGATGATCGATCCCGCGAGCATGTGGCGCGCCGTATGGAGGCGGACGCGCAGGGAGGTCATGACGCCGAAGTTGCCGCCGCCGCCACGCAGTGCCCAGAACAGGTCGGGCTCAGCGTCGGGACCGGTTGCCACGCGCAGCCCGTCCGCCAGCACGATTTCGGCGCCGAGCAGATTGTCCGCCGCCAAGCCGCAGGTACCGCTGAGAGGGCCGTAGCCGCCCCCCAGAGTCAGGCCGGCCATGCCGACCGTGCCGCAGTTACCCAATGCGGCGAGCAGGCCGTGAGCGCCGACGGCGGTCGCCAGATCCCTGGCCCGGGCGCCGCCCGCGACAGTGGCCGCGAGCGCTCGCGGGTCCACTGCCACATCCCGCATCCCGGTGAGGTCGATGACGAGCCCATCGTCGCACAGGGCGCGCCCCGCCCAGTCGTGCCCGCCGCCGCGCACCGACGGCTTCAGGCCGTGGCGCCGTGCGGCACGCACCGCCGCCTGCACGTCCTCGGGTTGTTCGCAGAACGCGACTATGGCCGGGCGGCGGCGCACAGCGCCGTTCCACACGCGGCAGCCCGCGTCATAGCACTCGTCCCCTGGTAGCGCCACGCGACCGGATATGGCTGCCCGCAACTCGTCCGCACAGCTTGAGCTGATTCGAAACTTTGAACCCAGCATTGTCGCCCTCCTTTCGGCCGCGGCCCGCGACGGCCGAAGCTCCGTTTCGGCTTGCAGCGAGAGCAGGATGGGGCTCGAACCTGAGGCGTCCTTGTCCGGCAGCTGCCAAATCCTGCACTGCGCGAAGGACGCTTGTTATGATGCCTGTGAAATGCAGTGCTGTTGCACCTCAGAGGAATGGTATTTCAGCCGCAACCGGGTGCCTGAACGACTCTGCCAACGACCTGAGGTCCGTCCTCGCTGGTTACTCGATGGTGCCTCTCACACCGAGATCAGGCGTCGGAACTCGCCTCTTTCACTCCATGGAGGGCAACCGCTCCCGTCGTTCCGCGTCCCATCCGATCCGATCCGCCCTCACACCGGCGCCGGCGGCGCCCGCAGCCGGCCGATGAGCCTCAGCACCGCCGCGAACAACCGCCGCGCCACCGCAACCTCCGCCATCTGGAACGTGACGTAGCGGCTGCCGCTCACTACCTTGGCGCCAATTTTGACCGGCGAGCACCGCTCCACCCCGTCGGGCGCGCGACTGACCATCACGGGATACGCCGCTTCGTCACTGCCACCGATAGCGTGGCCGGACTGAGGTCGAAGGTCGCCGAGGGCGAGATGTTCCTGGCCATCA
This sequence comes from Crenalkalicoccus sp., assembly GCA_035640795.1. Taxonomy (GTDB): domain Bacteria; phylum Pseudomonadota; class Alphaproteobacteria; order Acetobacterales; family Acetobacteraceae; genus DASQVL01. The sequence continues at coordinate 3,794 of DASQVL010000719.1, forward strand.
CCCGGACCGTGTTGGTGGTCCAGGCCGGGGCGTCGAGTTCGATGAAGCGTGTGGAGGAGGCCAGCGCCGCGGAGGCCAGGTCGCCCCGAGCCGCGCACCATGTCCAAACACGAGGCCACGGCCAAACAGCTGGTCAACAAGGCCTTGGCCGGTGATCTCTCGGCGACCAGGCTCATCTTGCAGCTCAGGGCTCAGGTGGTTGCCGAGCAGGCGGCCACCGCACCGGTCATTGACGCCGAACCCGAGCTGCCGGACTTCAATCCGACCCTGCTGAAGACGGAGGAGTTGGACATCCTGGCGCGCCCCTTGGAGCGTATGGAGCAGCGCAAGCCGTACCACGAGCGGCCGCCGGTCCCTGTCCCGCCCGGAGAGCCTTGGGATCCTGAGGATGATGGCTAGTGCCGCGGCCGGGATCGACCGCAGCGTTGGTGTAGGGAGGCTCCGGGGCCCCGCCGCGCGCATCGGCGGTGCCAGCACGAAGGACGCGATGCGCGGAGCCGACGCGATCGCCACAGCCGGTTCATCGCGGAGCGCGGCCGCATAGCCTGGCCGAGGGCGACCGGCTAGGGTCGCCGCAGCCTTGCGGAGACCGCGGTCGGGCGCTGCAAATCGATCATCGGTCCGAGGCTGCGCGCCCGCACTTTGCCTGCCCAGCAGGGCGAAGCAGCCATTCGCAATCCAGGTGCACAAGCGCATGACCCGGGTCACCAAGCCTGACGCGGCTCGGGCGGGGCGGCGGCCACCGCTGGCCCCACTCTCTCTGTGCAACAACGCCCTCGTACGGCCCTCATCCAAACCCGAGGAACACGGCAAGGCTGCGATTCGCGCCAGCAACTCCTTGTCGCTGGGCCGCCCAAGCAGCGCACCCACGCGGTCGCGCCGAACCGCCGTCACCATGTCCACCATCGCCCAGCTCGACTCTTTCAGCGGCAGGGCGGGGCTCGGCGCCATGGCGATGCGCAGTAGCTGCGCGTCACGCTGCCGCGTTGTCAGCGGGCAGATCACGAGGCTCTCGGTGCCGTCGAACAGGTCAGACTGCACGATCACCGCCAGTCGCGGCTTGCCGGCGTAGTCGCCGCCGCCGCGATCGGCGATCAGCACGACGTCACCGCGGCGCATCGTGGCCGGGGATGTCGTCCTCGTCATCGGGCCAGGCCGAGTTGCGCTCGATGAAGCCCATGAATTCGTCGAACTCGGTCCGGTCCGCATCCACCAGCCTCGATTGCCGGCGCGCCTCCTCTGCAAAGCCCGGCGCGCGGGTGTCGGGCACCCAGATTTGGATCGGGCGCAGGCCGCGCCTGCGCAGCTCCGCCCGGTGGGCGGCGACCCGCTTGCGCACGTCAGAACTCGGCATCGGCACCTCCCGGGCTCGTTACATGTAACGGACTCTGAGGCCTCCTTCAAGGCCGCCCGCTTGCCTCATCCAGGAGGGCTGTAGTGAGGGCCACGGCGGCCCGATCGCGTCCTTCACCGCCGACGGCGCCTACGACCGCGACGATGTCCTTGCCGCCGTCGCGGCGCGAAGTCCGCTCGCTACGGCGCCGCAACTGTGGCGCTAGAGCAGCAGCTGGCGCCGTACGCTGTCCTCCGTGACAGCGCCGCGCGCGATCTCCGCGACGATCCTGCCCTTGTCCATCACGTAGCAGCGCTCGCCCATGTCGAGGATGGTGTCGAGGTTCTGCTCGACGAACAGGAAGGTCGTGCCGAGCTCGTCGCGCACTGCGCGCAGCGCGACGCAGATCATCTGCACGATGGAGGGCTGGACGCCCTCCGAAGGCTCGTCGAGCAGCATGACGGAGGGGTTGCCGATCAGCGCGCGGCCGATGGCGAGCTGCTGCTGCTCCCCGCCCGAGAGCGTACCGGCCATCTGGCGCCGCCGCTGCACCAGGATGGGGAAGCGCTGGTAGACGAGGTCCACCAGCTTCCGCCCGCGCGGGCCGCCGATCAGCTCGCCCATGACCAGGTTCTCCTCGACCGTCATGCGCGGGAAGACGTCGCGGCCCTGAGGCACGTAGCCGATGCCGGCGCGCGCGCGCGCGTCCGCGGTGCGGCGCGTCACGTCCTCGCCCATCAGCCAGATGGAGCCGGCGGAGGCGCGCAGCAGACCGATGAGGCAGCGCATGGCGGTGGTCTTGCCGACGCCGTTGCGGCCGATGAGGCCGACGATCTCGCCACGCCCGACGGTGAGGTCGACGCCCTGCAGGATCGGCGAGCCTCCGTAGCCGGCCCAGACGCCGGCGGCCTCCAGCACCGGCGCGTCAGTGCCGGGCATGGTGGTGGACCTTGCCGAGGTAGATCTCGGCGACGCGCGGATCGACGGTGATCTCCGCGACGGAGCCGCGGGCGAAGACGCGGCCGAGGTGCAGCACGGTAACCTGCTGCGCGACCTGGCGGACGAAGGCCATGTCGTGCTCCACCACCAGCACCGTCATCCCCTCCCGTGCCAGGCGCAGGATAAGCTCGCCCGTCCGCTCCGTCTCCTCCGGCGACAGACCGGCCGTCGGCTCATCCAGCAGCAGCAGCGCGGGTTTCAGCGCCAGCGCCATCCCGATCTCCAGCCACTGCTGCTGGCCGTGGGAGAGCGTGCCCGCCTGGATGTCGGCCGCGGCCGCAAGGCCGAGCAGCTCGAGCAGCCGTGCCTCCTCCTCTGCCACATGGCGGCGGTCGGCGTGGTACTGCAACGCGATGTGCAGGTTCTGGCGGACGGGCAGCTCGCGGAAGATGCTCGGCTGCTGCATCTTGATGCTCATGCCGCGGCGGACGCGCTGATAGGGTCGTGCGGCGGTCACGTCCTCGCCGCGGAACAGGACCGATCCGGCGCTCGGCGCGTAGGTGCCGAGGATCAGCTTGAACAGCGTGCTCTTCCCCGCCCCGTTCGGCCCGATCAGGCAGTGGACTTGGCCCTGCTCGACGGAAAGCGAGACGCCGCTGACGGCGGCCAGGCCGCCGAAGCTCTTGCAGAGGTCCCGCGTCGCCAGGATCTCCGTCACCGTGCGGCCT
>DASQVL010000720.1:0-2293 GCA_035640795.1 Crenalkalicoccus sp.
CTTGGGTGGGAGAGGCTACGACCGGGCGCTGGCGCGTCGGGGCAAGCGGATTTCAGCGGAGTCGGGAATTCATCAGGCGGGCAGCAGCGGCCCGTAGAGCCAGGCGAGCCAGATCGCCAGCGCCAGCCAGGCGCCGAAGGCGATGCGGTCCGACCCGCCCAGCCGCTCGCCCGCGGCCCGGCGGAGCAACGCCTCGGCGAGGCCGAACAGGCTCGCCACCAGCACCACCCCGGGCAGCGCCGCCCAGCCGAGCCAGGCGCCGCCCGCCGCCAGCAGCCGCGCATCGCCGCCGCCCAACCCATCGACGCCGCGCAGGCTGCGGTAGAGCGCGGCGAGCCCCGCAAAGGTCGCCCAGCCGAGCGCGGCGCCCGCCGCATGCGCGGGCCAGGCCGCCGGGTCGAGCCAGACGGCGACGGCGAGCCCGGCGGCGACAAGCGGCAGGGTCAGGGCATCCGGCAGCAGGAATTCCCGCCGGTCTATGACGGCGAGCGCGAGCAGGCCCCAGCCGAGCAGGCAGCCCGCCGGCAGCGCCGCCTCCGGCATCACCGCGGCGGCCCAGAGGGCGATGCCGAGCGCCGCGAGCTCGATCCCCGGGTAGAAGGCGGGGATTCGCGCGCCGCAATGCCGGCACTGTCCGCGGGTGGCGAGCCAGCTCAGCAGCGGGACGAGGTCCCGCGGCCCGAGCCGGGAGCCGCAGCACGGGCAGGCGGAGCGCGCCAGCAGCACCGGCCGGCCGCGCGGCAGGCGGAGGATCAGGGTGCCGAGGAAGCTGCCGACGCAGGGCGCGGCGAGCAGCAGGAAGGCGAGGCTCGGGCTCGGCATGGCGGGCGGCGGTCTCCGGGGCGGGCGCCCTCGGTCCGGGCATAGAGCAGATCGCGGACGGGCGTGAACTTCCGGGAGCGTGTTTCTGCCACACACTCGAGCGGCCGGAGCGGTTGCCGCGAGCCGGGGCAGGTGGACTCCGCTCCAGCCCACGAACGCCGGAGCTGATCGCGGACGGGCGTGAACGCCCACGGCGCACGCGCGGGTTGAATCCCGGCATGTTAAATTTCTGTTCTTGGTCATGTCCGGCGGGTGAAACGGCGGGCATTTTGTGGCACTCGGAAACGTCAGAATCCGGTCCTGCCCCTCGCAATGCCGTCCTTCGCCCGCCGCGCCGCGCCCCCGTTGCGCACCCTGCTGCTCTCGACCGCGAGCGCCCTCGCGCTCGGCCTCGCGGCGCCGGCGCCGGCCGCGGCGCAGAACAGCCTCTTCACCCGCCGGGTGGACCCGACCGCGCAGGCCATGGCGGCGGCCCAGGCCTCCAGCCAGTCGGCGCTGCAGGCGGCGACGGCGGCGCAGAACACGGCACAGATCTTCGCCCGCGCGGCGCAGGCGACCGCCGCGGTGCAGGCCGCCCAGGCCTCTGCCCGCGCGCTTGCCCTGACGGTGCCGACCGGCGTGCCGAACGGGCTCGGCGCCGGGGGGCTCGATCCGCGGGCCGAGGATCCCTCGCTCTGGATCGGCGCCGCCGCGCCGACCCAGGCGAGCGTCGCCGGCCGCACCCAGGTGACGGTCGCGCAGCACCAGCAGCAGGCCATCCTGACCTGGCGCAGCTTCAATGTGGGGCGGCAGACCGACCTCGTCTTCGACCAGTCGGCGGGCGGGGTGAACCGCAGCCAGTGGTCGGTGCTGAACCGCGTGGAGGACCCAAACGCGGCGCCGAGCCACATCCTGGGCTCGATCCGCGCCGACGGGCAGGTGCTGCTGATCAACCGCAACGGCATCATCTTCGGCGGGTCGTCGCAGGTGGATGTCGGGACGCTCACCGCCTCGGCGCTGGATGTGGGGCGCTGGGGGGAGAGCAGGGCGCAGCGCAACCAGCGCTTCCTGGACGGGATCACCAGCGACACCACCGGCGGCTTCGCCATCGCGACCTTCAGCTACGAGGCGCCGAGCGCCGCCGCGGCAAGGGTCGCGGTGACGGTGGAGCAGGGGGCGCGCATCACCGCCGCGGGCAATGGCGCGATCCGGCTGTTCGCGCCGCAGGTGACCAATGCCGGCACGCTCTCCGCCCGCTCCGGCCAGGTGCTGATCACCGCGGGCTTCGGCGTCCACCTGGAGCAGCCGAACCTCGACCCCAACCTGCCCGACACCCTCTTCACCGCGCCCGCCATCGGCCTGAAGGCGGAGGCGCTGCGGCGCGGCCCGAACGACCCCGCCACGCTCGACACGCTGCAATTCATCGCGCGCAATGACGGGCTGATCGCGGCGGCGCGCGGCAACGTCACCATCGCCGGATCGGCGGTGACCA
>DASQVL010000721.1:0-2795 GCA_035640795.1 Crenalkalicoccus sp.
CGGCGCGCCGCGCGTCATCGGCCGGCTGCGCCACGCGCTGCGCGGGCCGGAGGGCGAGATGGCCCCGCAGCCCGTGCTGCTGGTGGGGGCGGGGGACGGTGCAGACCTCTTCATCCGCGCCCTTGCCCAGCAGAGGGCGCCGGCCTTCCGCGTGATCGGCATCCTGTCCATGCGCTCCCGCCAGGCGGGGCGGCGCATCCATGGCCACCCCATCCTGGGCACGGCGGACGACATCGCGGCCGTGCTCGACCGCATGCGGAGCGAGGGGCGGCTGCCCGCGCTGATCGTGCTGGCAACCCCGCATGTCCAGGGCCTGGCGCTGGAGCGGCTGCTGGACGCCGCCGACCGCCACGGCGTGCCGGTGCGTCGCGCGCCGACGCCGATCGCCCTCGACCCCACGGCGCGGCGCGTGCCGGGCGCGTTGGCCGCGCCGCCCGGACGGCTGCAGCTTCGCCCCGTGGCCATCGAGGACCTGCTCGACCGCCCGCAGGTGCCGTTGGACCGGGAGGGCATGGCGCGGCTGATCCAGGGGCGGCGCGTGCTGGTGACCGGCGCCGGCGGGACGATCGGCGGCGAGCTCTCGCGCCAGGTCGCGGCGCTTGGCCCCGCCCAGCTCGCCCTGCTCGACCACGGGGAGTACGCGCTCTACGAGATCGACCTCGAGCTGCGCGAGCGGCACCCGGACGTGCCGCGCCGCGCGGTGCTGGCCGACATCCGCGACGAGGGCCGCATCCGCCGCCTGATGGGCGAGCTGCAGCCGGAGCTCGTCTTCCACGCCGCCGCGCTGAAGCATGTGCCGATGGTGGAGAACGACCCGCTGGAGGGGCTGCTCACCAACGCGCAGGGCACGCGCATCGTGGCCGATGCGGCGGCCGATGCGGGGGCGCGCGCGCTGGTCTTCATCTCCACCGACAAGGCGGTGAACCCGACCAGCGTGATGGGCGCCTCCAAGCGCCTGGCCGAGATGTACTGCCAGGCGCTGGACCGGGAGGCGCGGCAGGTCGGCCAGGGGATGCGCTGTGTGACCGTGCGCTTCGGCAACGTGCTGGGCTCCACGGGCAGCGTGGTGCCGCTGTTCCAGCGCCAGCTCGAGCAGGGCGGGCCGCTGACCGTGACCCACCCCGACATGCGCCGCTATTTCATGACGGTGCGCGAGGCGGTGGGCCTGGTGCTGCAGGCGAGCGTGATCGGCGCCGAGGACCGCGCCGACCAGCCGCCGGAGCTGGCGGAGGGCGGGATCTTCGTCCTCGACATGGGCAAGCCCGTGAAGATCGTGGACCTGGCGCGGCGGATGGTCCGGCTGGCGGGGCTGCGCCCGGATGAGGATGTGGAGATCCGCTTCACGGGGCTGCGCCCCGGCGAGAAGCTCTACGAGGAGCTGTTCCACGGGCAGGAGCCGCCGCGGCCAACCGCCTTCCCGGGGCTGCAGGTGGCGACGCCGCGCACGGCGGATGCGGCGCTGGTCGGGCGCGCCATCGACGAGATCGCGGCCGCCTGCCGGGCCGGGCATGCGCGGCAGGCGCTGGCGCAGTTGGGCCGGCTGGTGCCGGAGTTCGACCACCGGGCGGAGGGGGACGGGGCGCTGGCGGCGCGGTAGCGCGGCGGGACCCGCCGCGGAGGCCCTCGCCTTCCCCTGTCACACGCCGTCGAACCGCGTGATTGGCCGCCCCGCCCGACCCGCTCTAGGAACGCGCCATGACCGCCACCGACGCCCGGCCCATCGCACTCTTCGACATGCAGGCGCAGCAGGCGCTGATCCGCGCGGAGGTGGACCGCCGCATCGCCGCGGTGCTGGACAGCGGCCGCTTCGTGCTGGGGCCGGAGGTGGCGGAGCTGGAAGCGGCACTCGCCGCCTTCGCCGGTGTGGCGCATTGCGTCGGCGTCTCCTCCGGCACCGATGCGCTGCAGATCGCCATGATGGCGGAAGGCATCGGGCCGGGCGACGCGGTCTTCCTGCCCGCCTTCACCTACACGGCGACGGCCGAGGTGCCGCTCCTCCTCGGCGCGACGCCGGTGTTCGTCGATGTGGACGCGGCGACCTGCAACCTCGACCTTGCCGACCTCGCGCGGCGCGTCGAGGCAGTGGCGCGCGATGGGCGGCTTCGCCCGCGCGCCGTCATCGGCGTCGATCTGTACGGCCTGCCGGTGGACTGGCCGGCGCTGAACGCGCTCTGCGCGCAGCACGGCATGTTCGCGCTGGACGATGCGGCGCAGGCCTTCGGCGCCGCGCTGCACGGCAGGCGCCTCGGCGCGCATGCGCCGGTGACGGCGTGCAGCTTCTATCCGACCAAGACGCTCGGCTGCTACGGCGATGGCGGCGCGCTGCTGACCGACGATGCGGCGCGCGCGGAGCTCTATCGGTCGCTCCGCACGCATGGCGAGGGCCGCACTCGCTACGAGGTGTTGCGCACCGGCATGAACGGGCGGCTGGACACGATCCAGGCGGCGATCCTGCTCGCCAAGCTGCCGCTGCTGGAGGAGGAGCTCGCCGCGCGCCGCCACATCGCCGCGCACTACGCGGCGCGGCTCGGCAACCGCGTGGCGGTGCCGCGGGAGCCGGTGGGGTATGAGAGCGCCTGGGGCCTCTACACCATCCAGCTGCCGGATGCCGGAACGCGCGCCCGGGTGCAGCAGGCGATGCAGGCGGCCGGCGTGCCGAGCGCGATCTACTACCCGCGTCCGCTGCACCGCCAGCCCGCCTATGCGCGGGCGCATGGCCTGGCGGAGACGGCCGGCCTGCCGCCGCTGCCGGTCAGCGAGGCGCTGTGCGACCGCGTGCTCTCGCTGCCGATGCA
>DASQVL010000722.1:0-3020 GCA_035640795.1 Crenalkalicoccus sp.
CTCGGCTGCCCCGCCCTGCCGGTGCGGCGGCGCGTCCGGGTCGGCGTCTTCTCCACCGGCGACGAGCTGGCGCCGCCCGGCGCGCCGCTCGGCCCGGCCCGGACCTATGACAGCAACCGCTTCACCCTGCTCGCCCTCCTCGCCGGCCTGCCGGCCGAGGCGTCCGATCTCGGCATCCTGCCCGACCGCGCCGCGGCGACCGCGGCGGCGCTGCGCGAGGCGGCGGGCAGCCACGACCTGCTGCTGAGTTCGGGCGGCGTCTCGACCGGGGAGGAGGACCATGTGCGCGCGGCGATCGCCGAGGGCGGGCGGCTGGTCTTCTGGCGCCTCGCGGTGAAGCCCGGCCGGCCGGCGGCGATGGGGGTGGTTGGCGGCACGCCGGTGGTGGGGCTGCCGGGCAACCCGGTCGCCGCGGTGGTCACCTTCCTGCACCTGGCGCGCCCGCTGGTGCTGCGGCTGGCCGGCGCGCAGCCGGAAGCCCTGCTGCGCTGCCCGGCGGAGTCCGGCTTCGCCTACCGCAAGAAGGCCGGGCGGCGGGAATACGTCCGGGTGAGCCTCCACCCCGGGGCGCCCCTGCCGCGCGCCGAGAAATTCGCGCGGGAGGGGGCGGGCCTGCTCACCTCGCTCACCGAATGCGATGCCTTGGCCGAGCTGCCCGAGCCGGTCACCGAGGTGGCGCAGGGCGATGCGGTGACGGTGCTGCCCTTCGCCGCGCTGTTCTGATATCGGTGTGCGTTTGTGTTGACACACAAACGGCCTCAGTCGCCGGCGCGGCCTCCGGCCGCTTGGCTACGCGGCATTTGCCGCGGCGGCCATTCGGCCGCTCAGCCTGCTTCGCAGGCTGCAAGTCAGGATTTATGCAGGGCGGTATGAGCCAGGCGCCCCCGCCCGCGGCGTCCCCGATCACGTGGCGTCGGAAGGGGCCAGGCTCTTGATAAGGTCGAAGACGCGCTTGCGCACCGAGGTATCTGTGATCCGGTAATAGGCGCGGACCAGCTCCAGCGTCTCCCGCCGGCGCAGCGTGTCGTCCTCGAAACTCTCCTGCGTATCGGCAAAGCCGACGGCACGGCGGGCGGCAGAGCCGCCCATCGCCTCCGGCATGTCGTCGAAGAAGAAACCGATCGGCACGTCCAGCACGCGCGCCAGGTCGAACAGCCGGCTCGCGCCGATGCGGTTCACCCCGCGCTCGTATTTCTGGACCTGCTGGAAGGTGAGGCCAAGCGCCTCGCCCAGCTTCTCCTGGCTCATCCCAAGCAGGGTGCGGCGCAGGCGGACGCGGCTGCCGACATGCACGTCGATCGGGCTCGGCCGATGTTCGCGGTCGCTGCGGTCCAGGGTTTCGTCGCTCATCAGCATGTCCCGTCGTCTCCACGGCGGCGACCGGCCCGGGCGCGAAGCTGACCGCCAAGCCCGGCCCGCCCGCGGGCGTCACCGCCCCCGTGCGACCACGGGCCGGGGCCGAGCCCCGTCGGGTCTACTCCAATCCGCTCGTTGCGTCTCAATCGCGAGTTGACCCTTACCGCCACGTCAGCCGAGCGTCAACCCTTTTGAGATACATGAACAAATTTCGCGCGTTGTCCCAGCACTCCTGCCCCGCCCAGGACGGTTCAGCGAAGCCTTGCACAACGCCCAGGCGAGGACCAGGGCGGCCAGGAACCCCGGGATCGCCGGCCCGCCCCGGGCGAAGAGCGTGGGCGGCAATGCGCCGGGCAGGCGCACGCGGAGCGTGCCGGTCTCGCCCAAGGGCTGCCGGGCGAGCAGCCGGCCCCGCGAATCGAAGACGGCGGAGATTCCGGTCTGCGCCGCGCGTGCCAGCGGCAGCCCTTCCTCCACCGCGCGCAGCCGGGCCGCCGCCAGATGCTGGTAGGGGCCGGAGGACTGGCCGAACCATCCGTCATTGGTGATGTTCACCAGCCAGTCCGGCCGCGGGCTCGCCACCACCTCGCCCGGGAAGATCACCTCGTAGCAGATCAGCGGGCCGAAGGGCGGCAACCCGTCCGCGGTGACGGTGCGCAGCCCGGGGCCCGGGGTGAAGTCCATCCCGCCGGCGACCAGCCGGATCGGCAGAAGCCCATCCAGCGGCATGTATTCCCCGAAGGGCACCAGGTGCGACTTGTCGTAAAGGCCGAGCACGCGGCCATCGGCGCCGAGCGCGACCAGACTGTTGAACACCCGCTGCAGCGTGCCATCCGGGGCGAATTCCGCCCGCACCGTGCCGGCCAGCAGCACCGCCCCGGGCGGCAGGGCGGCGGCGGCCAGGCGCTCAGCCTCCGGATCCTGGGCGAGCAGGAAGGGACTCGCCGTCTCCGGCCAGATCACCACGATCTGCGTACCGGGCGGCACCTCGGCCGCCGCCTGCCGGGCGGCCGTCTCGGTCAGGCCGAGGTAGCGGCGGAAATTCGGCAGGCGCTGCTCCGGCCGCCACTTCAGCTCCTGCGGCACGTTGCCCTGCACCAGGACGAGTTCGACCGGCGGGGCGGGCGGCTCGGGCTGGCCCAGCCGCCAGGCGCCGAACAGGCCGAAGGCCGCGAGCACCGCCGCGCCGCCGAGCAGTGGCCGGAGCCGCCCCAGCACCGGCAGCCCGGCCAGCAGCACGGTGACAAGGGAGAGGCCCGGCGCGCCGATCAGCGCCGCCCCCTGCACCGGCAGGGCGGCAAAAGCCCAGGCGCTGCCCGTCAGATTCCAGGGGAAGCCGGTGAACAGCACGCCGCGGGCGAGCTCGGACAGCATCCAGGCGCCGGCGAGGCCGAGCAGCCGCGGCCAGCCCGCGGGCAGCGCCCAGGCGACGAGCGCCGGCGGCACGCCGAAGAGCGCAAGCGGCAGGGCGACCCCCGGCGCCGCGAAGGGCACCAGCCACCACCAGGTGGCGAGGTCGGTGAACAGGGCCTCCGTCACCCAGTAGGTGCCGGCCAGGTGGTGGCCCCAGCTCCAGGCGAAGCCCAGCAGCGCCGCGCGCCGCCAGTCCGGCGCCGCGCCCAGCAGCAGCAGCAGGCCGGGCACGGCGAGGAGCAGCGCCGGCA
>DASQVL010000723.1:0-4163 GCA_035640795.1 Crenalkalicoccus sp.
GGCCCTGGCGATCCTCGCCGCCGTGACCCATCTCCGGCTGACCACCGGGACGGCGATCCTGGTGGATGGGGGCAGGCATCTCTAATGTCCTGCCCGCCCAGTGTCCTGCCCGCGAAGTTCGCTGCAACGCAGCGAACGGAGACCGGCAGGCCACCGAGAGGCTAGAGTCCTGCCCCCGCGAGGTTTGCTGCTTCGCAGCGAACGGAACGGATCTGCAGGCCACTGAAAGCAAGGACCGATGTCCCGGTCCGAAGGGCGCCGCACTGGCGGCGAACTTCGGAACCGGGACACTAGAGGGTGTTATGGACCTCTGCGGCTGAATTTTTCAGCATAGGGCATGCGATCTGCCCGCAAGCCGTACCCCTCTGATGTCTCCGACGACGAATGGGCGCTGATTGCGCCGTACTTGGTCTTGCTGCGCGAGGATGCCGGCCAGCGGCTCTATCCGCCGCGCGAGTCGTTCGATGGCCTGCGCTATGTGGTCCGCCATGGCATTCCATGGCGGGCCATGCCCAACGACCTGCCGCCCTGGGCGGCGGTCTACCAGCAGGCGCAGCGCTGGCTGGCCGCCGGTGTGTTCGAGGCACTGGCCGACGACCTGCGAGCGGTCCTCCGCCTGGCGGTGGGTCGTGAAGCCGAGCCCAGCGCCGCGATCCTGGACAGCCGGACGCTGCGCTCCTCGCCCGAGAGCGGCGAGCGAGCGGGATACGATGGCGCCAAGCGCAAGAAGGGCTCCAAGCTGCACATGGCGGTGGATACGCTGGGCCATCTCCTGGCCCTGCATGTCACGCCCGCCGATGCCGATGACCGCGGCGAGGTGGAGCGCCTGGCCCGGGCGATGCAGTCCGCCACCGGCCAGAGCGTCGGCTTGGCTTATGTCGACCAGGGCTACACCGGCGAGAGGGCGGCCTGCGCCGCCCGCAGCCACGGCATCGAACTCGAAGTCGTCAAACTGCCGGAGGCCAGGAAGGGCTTCGTCCTGCTGCCGCGCCGCTGGGTCATCGAGCGGTCCTTCGCCTGGGCCACCCGCTTCCGCCGTCTCGTGAAGGACTATGAGCGCTACGCCAGCACGCTCGCAGACCTCCATCTCGTCGCCTTCGTCTGCCTCATGCTCAGACAAGCCGCGCAACTTGCCGCAGGTGCATAACACCCTCTAGAGCATTTTCCGTTCACATGCGTTCACGGCAAATGCTCTATCTCGTTGTTTGCAGAGCAGATTCACGCCTCCGGGCGATGCCGCCCTACGGCGATCTGCTCTAGGCTTCGGTCGCCCTGGTCCCGGGGCTCTTCAGGCCTCCACCACCACGTAGCGTTCCTCGACCCGCACCGGGAAGGTCTCCGCCACATAGGGGCCTTCCACAAGCGCCGCGCCGGGCGCGACCTCGGCCGGGTATTGCCGCACGCCCACCCGACGCGGATCGAACCAGGACCGGCCGGTGCGGATGTCGAACTCCCAGGAATGCCAGGGGCAGCGGACCATCTCGCCGCGGCGCTCGTACCGGTATTCGCCGGGCGCCGTCGCGCTGACATGGCCGGTGACGATGCCCTGGCACAGGCTGCCGCCCTGGTGCGGGCAGCGATCGGCCAGGGCGTAGAAATCGCCGTCCAGGTTGAACACCAGGATGCGGCGCCCGGCCACCTCCACCAGCTTGCGGCCGCCGGGCGGGATCTCGCCCACCGGCGCCACCACGTGCCGCGCCATCAGAAGCCGTACAGCGCCCGGGCGTTGCCGCCGTAGATGGCGCTTCGGCGTTCCGCCGGCACGATGCCCGGCATGGCCTGCTGCGGGTCGTCAAAGTCCCAGTGCGGGTAGTCGGAGGCGAACAGGATCCGGTCCCAGCCGATCCAGCCCATGACGTCCAGCAGGTGCGCCGGCCGCTCCGGCTCCTCCATCGGCTGGGTCGAGACCCAGATGTGGCTCCGGATCTGCTCGGAGGGCGCGCGCCTGAGATGCGGCACCTCCGCCTTCAGGTGCCGCCAGTGCTGGTCCAGCCGCCAGGCAACCGAGGGCAGCCAGGCGAAGCCGCACTCGATCAGCACCACGCGCAGTGCCGGGAAGCGCTCGAACACCCCCTCCACCACCAGCGAGGTCACCTGGTTCTGGCAGGAGGTGGCGTGCTCGCTCACCTCCTCGATGTAGAAGGAGGGCCAGCCGCCATTGGTCATCGCCCAACCCGAAAAGCCGAAGGCGTGAAAGGCGACGGGCAGCCCGGCCTCCACCGCCGCCTCGTAGATCGGCCAGTAGCGCGGGTTGCCGGCGGGCTCGCCGGTCCGGCTCATCATGAGCACCTGGCAGAAATTGGGGTCGCCGGCGCGGCGGCGGATCTCCGCGGCCGAGGCGGCGGCGTCCTCATACGGCACCACCACGCTGCCGCGCAGCCGCGGCTCCGGCCGCAGCCAGTGCTCCAGCTGCCACTCATTGTGCGCCGTCGCCATTGCCGCGGAGAAGCCGTTGTTGCGGTCGCCCTGCCCGGCCTGCAGCGGGTTCAGCACGCCGACATCCACGCCATAGGCATCCAGCAGCTGGCGGCGGAGGAAGCCGAGATCGCTGGCCGGCGTGCCGCCGCCGGGCGGCCAGGCATCGCGCCGGCAGGCCAGCGGCTGCGCCTTGGGGAAGGGCGGCTGGCCGCCGGTGAAGCCGTGCCGCGCGCGCAGCCCCCAGGTCGCCAGATGCTCCCACCAGCGCTGCGACAGGAAGGGCTTGAGGTCCTCGGCGGAGCGCAGCCGCGGATGGATGTCCACGTCCACCAGGCCAAGCGTGGCGGCTGCGGGCTTCGCGGCGGCCGCAATCGGCTGGATCACGTTCATCTTGTGTCTCCTTCGCGGAGGCGCGGATAGGTGGCGAGCGCGTTGTCGCGCAGGAGGTGCGGCAGCAGCGCATCCGGGAGGCCGGGCGGGATGGCCTCGTCGCCCTCGAACTGCCAGTGCGGCCAGTCCGAGGCCCAGAGCAGCATCGAATCCGACCGCAGCTGGGCGAGGATGCGCAGCACGGCATCGCGCGGCGCGTCGAAGGGCTGGACGGTCAGCCGCACCTGGTCGCGCACGATCTCCGCCGGCGGACGGTCGAGCCAGGGCACCTCGAAGCGCACGCCCTTCCAGGTCTTGGTGAGGCGCCAGAGGAAGGCGGGCAGCCAGGAGACGCCGGATTCCAGCAGCACCACGGTGAGCCCCGGGAACTTCGTCAGCGTGCCTTCCGTCAGCAGGCTGGCGAGCGCGCTCTGGAAGCCCTGCTGGTTCGCCGCGTATTCCTCGAGGTACCAGCTGGTCCAGCCGACCGATGTCTGCGGGTGCCGGTACGCGCTGCCGGCATGGATGCCGAGGGGCAGGCCGTGCCGCACGCAGGCCTCCCACACCGGCCAGAACTCCCGCCGGCCGAGCGGCACCTCCCCCATCGCCAGCACCAGCGCCTGCACGAAGCGCCGGTCCGGGGCGAGGCGCTCGATCTCGGCGACCGCGGCCGGCACGTCCTGCAGCGGCAGCACGATGGAGGCGCGGAGCCGGTCGTCGCGGTCCAGCCACTCGGCGCGCACCCAGTCGTTCAGCGCGCGGGTGAAGGCGACCGCCATGTCGGCGTTCAGCACCAGCTGCACGCCGTAGAGCGGGTTGAGGATGGCACGCGCCGCGCCGAAGCGGTCGAGCGCCTGGGCCTGCAGCGCGGCGAGGGTCGCGCCGCCGCGGCCCTGCCCGTCCCGCCAGTCCGCGCGCACCGTCTTCGGGGAGCGAATGGGCCAGCTCTGGCTGTCGAGGGTGGTGATGCCGCGCTCCACCACCTGGTCGCGCCAGAAGGGGTCGAGATAGGGCGCGAGCGCGGCCATGGAGGGCGGCATGGGATGGACATCGCAGTCCACCGCGCCCTCGGCGATGCGGACGGTTCGCGCCCGCGTAATCGTTTCGGCCTCTTGCATGGCCGCTCCCTTGCCCCGCGCAGTCTGCCATGCCGGGTCCGCCGGGGCGAGGGGTGGGCTTCCCGCCGGGCGCGCGTACTGGCTACCCTTCCCCCAACAGCAACGGGAAGGAGCGCGCCATGAAGTGCATGTGGTTCCACCTGATGCCCTATACGGAGCTGCCGGAGGATTTCCGGGAGAAGCACCCCTCGGTCTGGGTGGACATCCACTCCGCGCTGTTCGACCCGCAGCGCGCCCACCACATGTACAACGACTTCA
>DASQVL010000724.1:0-4780 GCA_035640795.1 Crenalkalicoccus sp.
CGGCCGCACCGCCGGGCGGGCGGCGGCGCCCGGATCCGGCACGGCGCCGCCGCGTTGCGCGGCGCCCCCGGGGCCGCCCCTCTCGACCGGAGCCATGGCGCCTCCTCGACTGCGACAACGGGACGGTCGGGGATGATGAACCGCACAACGGGTTCTCCGTCCCTGTTCGACGGGGCGCTACCGCGCGCGGCAGCCAGCCCTGTGGACGAGCAACGCCACCACGAGGCCGATGCCGGCAGCGATGTGCAGGTCGCTGGCCCAGCCACGCAGCGCGTCGGAGCCGGCGTAGTAGAGCACGGGCGCGGTGACCACCGCCAAGACGCCCGCGGCGAGGGTCGGGATGCCGCTCCGCTGGTTGCGTCCACTGCGCCACGCCGGACGGACGTGCAGGGGCGCCAGCGCCCCCGCCAGCAGCAGCGCGGCCATGGCTGCGGTACCGTGCGCCGCGAGCAGCCACGGCAGGGCGGGGTTCGCCAGTGGCGGCGTGAAGCCGTCGCCGGTGCCCGGCATGCGGTCCAGCGCCAGCCAAGCGAGGCCGCTGGCGAGCAGCACCGCCAAGATCGCGTAGATCGCCCGCCGCAGTCGAGCGCTAGGCCGCAAGGCTGGCGATCTCCGGCCAGTCGGGCGTCGAGAGCACGTCGCCCTCGGCCGGAACCAGCGCCGCCGCCGCCCCGAAGCGCCGCAGAAGCGGCAGGGACGCGGTGCCCGCCAGCATCACCACCTTGGCCAACGCGTCCGCCTGCATGCAGCCCGAGGCGGCCTGCTGGGCGCATGTCCGCCGCCCATTCTACGAGCTGCACCTGACCGGCCAGGCGCCGCTGGCCACCGAGGCGCTCCGGCGCATCGCTCTCCTCTATGCCGTCGAGGAGGAGATACGCGGCAAGCCGCCCGACGAGCGTGCCCGCGTGCGCCAGGCGAGGGCCGGGCCGGTGCTGGAGGACCTGCACGCCTGGTTCAGAACGACGCTCAGCCGGATCTCGGGCCGCAGCGACCTCGCAGGCGCCATCCGCTATGCCCTCGCGCGCTGGGATGCGCTGACGCGCTATCTCGCCGACGGCAGGCTCGAGCCAGACAACAACCCAGTCGAACGGGCAATCCGCCCGCTGACCTTGGGCCGGAAGAACTGGCTCTTTGCCGGATCGGACATCGGCGGCCACCGCGCCGCGTCGATCGCGTCCCTCGTCGCCACTGCAAAGCTCAATGGCCTCGACCCGGAGGCTTACCTCCGCGACGTGCTCGAGCGCATCGCCGAACATCCCGTCGCACGTGTCACCGAGTTGCTGCCATGGAACCTCACGCCAAACACCACGGCGCACGCCGCCTGATCGCGCTCCGCGCCCTCACCGGACGCTTACTCTCGTAACGGCGGCCCGGCCAAGGGGCCGGAAACCTCGCGCAGCGATTGATTCGACATGCCAATGGATCTACAGCGGCCGTCACGCCCCGTAAACCGAGCTCAAGGCTGGCGATCGGCGGACTGGCTAAAGCCTCTGAGTTCCGGAACGGGCGAGTTCCTCGTGGTCCTGGGGAGCGATCTCCAAGACGGTTACCCGCATGACGGGGGCGGCTCGTCTCCGCCACCCCGACGGCAGCCGACATCGTACGAGCCATCCGGCCCCTCGGCGGACACAAAGGTGTAGAGGACGTCGTTATCCAGCTCGCCGGCGAATCTCACTGAGAAGCTGCCCTCGCGCACGTCGCCTCCCGGCGTGACGAGGGTGAGCAGGCGACGCCATCCGCAGCCGTCCGCGTCCTCTTCCCAGTCTCCGACGATCACCGCGACGTGCTCGGCGAGGTCGTAGGCTGCCCACTCAGCCTCGGCGACCTCCCTCCTGGCTGAGGCGGTCCCCGGTCCTCGGACAGGTGGTTAAGCTCGGTCCGCCTGAGAGAAGGATCGACCCGAGTGATGGGCAAGCGGAAGCGGTACACGGCGGAGTTCAAGGCGAAGGTGGCGCTGGAGGGGTGGCCAGAGGTCGCCCAAGTCACCGTAGGACCGGGAAAATTTCAGGTCAGCCCCGAGCCGCTAGTGGCACATGCTCCATAATGCCGTAGTGGCGCGTCCGTCGGCGCCTCTGAAGCGGACGGGGTCTCCTGCCGCGAAGGCTGGACCCGCACCTTCTCGGCCGTGGTCACCTCGGCTGGGAGGAGGTCGCCGAGGTCATCCGGCCGGAGCGTTCACTGCATGCCCTGGCCACGCATGGCTGCGCACTCCGCCGCTTCGCGGGAGCCGGCCCAGGCCCTCCGCCCCCGCCGTGCCGCTATTCGACGGCCAGCGTCCGCCCGAGGCGGGCGGCCGCGGCCATGGTCTCGAAGATCGCAACACCATGGATCGCCTCGTCCAGCGGCAGCGGGTAGGGCGGCCCGCCCGTCGCGGCGGCTGCGAAGGCCTGCAGTTCGGCGTGCTCGGTGTCCACGGCCGAGAAGGTGCGGGTCCAGCCTTCGCCGACGCGGCGCCCATGGACCAGCGTTCCGGGGCCGCGCATCTCGGCGAAGCCGTCCGAACCGAATAGCGCGACGCGCCAGTACCGCGCCGCCAGCGCCAGCGTGGCAAAATTGCCCGTCGCGCCGGAGGCGAAGCGGAACAGCGCGGCGGTCGTGTCGTCCATCCCGTTGTCCAGGGCGCGCGCGCTGGACAGCACGGTCACCTCCGAAACCCGGCCCACCAGGTGGATGAACATGTCCACCACATGGATGCCCATGCCGCCCATGCCGCCGAGCGGGCTTTCGCCCGGATCGGTGCGCCAGCTGCTGCGGCGGTAGCCCGCCGCACTCGGGCCGCTGAACTGGCCCTCCACGTGCAGCAGCGTGCCGAGTTCCCCCGAAGCAAGCAGCCGCTTCGTCTCCTGGGCCGCCGGCAGGAAGCGGCGGTTGTGGCCGAGCGCGAGGACGACGCGGGCGGTCTCGCAGGCGGCTACGGCCGCCTCGGCCGAGGCCTTCGTCAGCGCGAAGGGCTTCTCCACGAAGACATGCTTGCCCGCGCGGGCCGCTGCAACGATCTGCGCGGCGTGCTGGGCGTGGGGCGTGGCGAGGACCACGCCGTCGACGGCGGGATCGTCGAGCACCGCCTCATAGGATGGAAGCAGGCGGACGCCCTGCGCCGCGGCCCATTCGGCCGCGCCCTCCGGCGTGCGTGTGCTGCCGGCTACGAAGCCGATCCGGGAGGCCGGCTTGCCCTGCACGCTCTCCACCAGCGTGCGGCCCCACTTCCCCATCCCCACGATCGCGGCCTTGAGCATCTTCCCCTCCGGGCTGGGCCGGGCGGCAGCGGCGGCCGCCCGGCCGTGAAGCGTCAGGCGTCGCCCATCAGGATGCGGCGCGTGGCGTCCCGGTCGGAGACGAGTTCCGAGACCGCCTCCAAGGCCTTGCGCGTGCCGTCCACGATCGGCCCCGCACCCAGCCGCTCGCCGTCGGGGAACATCATCAGGCGATAGACGCAGGCGGAACCCGGCATGCCGGAGACGGGGATCGTGACCGCGCCCGTGTTCTGCAGCAGCAGCATCGCTGCGGCGGCCGTCGCCTCGATCGGCGCGATCCGCGGGGCGTTCGTTCCGCTTCGCCGCAGCGCCAGCTCCATCAGGTCCTCGCCGGCGATCGCCACGCCCGGCCCGGCCCGGTAGGCGCGCCCCTCGAACAGCACCTGCAGCTCGGCCATGACGCGGTCGGCGAAGGCGGCGGCGCTCTTGATCGGGGCCGGGTCGAAGGCGAGCACGGCGTTGAGGCCGGCGACGATCGAGCCGGGCTGCGCCTCCAGTCCGAACATGAAGGCCTTGGCGCGGATCTCGCGGATCAGCTCCTTGCGGCCGGCGACGATGCCCGAGCGCGGCCCGCCCACATGCTTGTCGAGCGACCAGACGGCGACGTCGGCTCCGAGTTCGAGCGGCGGATGCTCGTCGTACACGGCGAGGCGCGCGGCCATGTGCGCGTCGTCGATCATGACGAGGGCCCCCGCGCGGCGGCCCGCTTCCATGCACCGGATGACCTCCGCCTCCGGCAGGTGGTGCTTCGAGGGCGAGATCGCGCTGATCACCACCATGCGCGGCCGCTCGGCCGAGGCGGCGAGCGCCTCCTCGAAGGCGTCGGCGCCGATCGCCTCCTCGAAACGCCCCCCGGCGGCGAGCACGGAGTTCTTCACCGACGGGTGGCAACGGTCGGCCGGCACCACCGACCAGACAAGGTCACCGGCCTTCAGCAGTGCCAGCATCGTGGCCAGGATGGCGGCGCTGACGCGGTTGCAGAGGAAGGCGTCGTGCTCCTCGAGGTTCCCGCCCAGGCGCCGCAGCGCCAGTGGCGGGAGCTCGCCTTTGTCCATCGCGCCGGAGTGGATGTATGAGCGCAGCTTCGCCGCGTCCCCGTCGCGGAACGGGAAGCCGCGGATCAGGCCGGTCAGGTTGTAGATGCTGTCGTCGCCCAGCCGGTCGCGGCGTTCGCGGGCGATGGCGTAGGCCTGGCGCTGGCGGACGATCTCGTCGGCATTGCTGCCCAGGATGCTGCCGCGCGCGTAGGAAACGGTCGGGTCGACCACGTTCCCGAAGCGGTCGAGACGCGGGGGGATGGGTGTCGCCGTGGCGGCAGCGTCTGCGGGCATGTCGATTTCCTTTCCGATAGGGGTGGCGGGGCGGCCGCCCTCATGCGGCCAGGGCGGCGATGGCCTCGCGGGCCGCGAGCAGCCCACGGTCCAGCTCGTCGTCGGTGATGGTCAGCGCGGGCAGCATGCGCAGCGTGCCGCCGGCCTCGCCGCCGCGCAGGCAGAGCGCGCCGAGCTCGCGCGCGCGGGCGAGCG
>DASQVL010000725.1:0-5012 GCA_035640795.1 Crenalkalicoccus sp.
TGAGGCGGCGCTGGAAGTGTTCCGCGCGTCCAACGCGCCGGCCTACGTCGCCGAGGCCGAGCGCGACCTGGCCCGCGCCCGGGCGCGTCTCGCCGGGAACTGACGCGCGCGCCTCCGCCCACGCCAAGAACCCGGGTTGCAAGGGCCTTTCGGCCCTTGCCGGGGAGGCTTGGAGGGGCAGCGCCCCTCCAATCTACGCGACCCCAGGCCGCCGCCCCGCCCAAGGCCGCGCCGCCTCGAACAGCGCGGCCACGCGCAGCAGCCGCGCCTCCTCGCCCGGCCGCGCCACCAGCTGCAGCCCACCGGCAGCCTGTCCGCCGCGAAGCCTGCGGGCAGGGGTGGCCGGTCAGGTTGAAGGGCATGGTGCAGGGGTACCAGGCGGCGCGCAGGTTCGGCACGGCTTCGCCATCCACCTCGATCGGGCCGAAGACGTCCTGAGCGCGGCCCCGCCTCGCCCTCGCAACCCATGGCCCGACGACCGGTGGATTGACAGACCACTGGCCTGCCTCGCACGCTGCCGCGGGGCGCCGTTGTGCCGCGCCGCGCGGTCCGGCGATCACGCGGCATCGGCGCGCCGCGGGAGGAAATCGGGAATGACATCAGGCAGCTTCTCCCGTCGCGCCGTGCTGGTCGGGGCCGGCGGCGCGATCCTCGCCCTGCCCTGGATCGGCGGCACCGCCCGCGCCCAGGCCATCACGCTCCGCTCCGCCGACGTCCACCCCGATGGCTACCCGACCGTCGAGGGCGTGAAGCAGATGGGCCGGCTGCTGGAGGAGCGCAGCGGCGGCCGCATCCGCATCCAGCTCTTCCCCTCCCGCCAGCTCGGCGACGAGAAGGACACGCTGGAGCAGACGCGCTTCGGCGTGATCGACATGACCCGGGTGAACACCGCGCCGCTGAACAACCTGGTGCCGGAGACGCTGGTCGCGGGCCTGCCCTTCCTGTTCCGCGACACGGCGCATATGCAGCGGACCATGGATGGGCCGATCGGCGAGGAGATCGGCCGGGGCACCCAGGCGCATGGCCTGGTCACGCTCTGCTACTACGATGCCGGGGCGCGCAGCTTCTACACGCGGACGAAGCCGGCGCGCACGCCGGACGACCTCAAGGGCCTGAAGATCCGCGTGCTGCAATCGGACATGTGGGTGGCGATGATGCGCGCCTTCGGCGCCAACGCGACGCCGCTGCCCTATGGCGAGGTCTACTCGGCGCTGCAGACCGGCGTGGTGGATGGGGCGGAGAACAACTTCCCCTCCTACCTGACGGCGCGGCACTTCGAGGTGGCGAAGCACTACGCCATGACCGAGCATTCGCTGACGCCGGAGATCCTGGCGATGAGCAAGCGGAGCTTCGACCGCCTCGCCCGCGCCGATCAGGACCTGGTGCGCCAGTGCGCGCGGGAGAGCCTGCCGGCGATGCGCGAGAAGTGGGTGGCGATGGAGACCGACGCCCGGCGCCAGGTGGAAGCCGGCGGCAGCCAGATCGTCCCCGCGGACAAGGAGGCCTTCGCCCGGCTGGTTCGGCCGGTCTACGACCAGTTCGTGCGCGACCCGAAGCTGAAGTCGCTCGTCGAGCGCATCCAGGCCGCGTGAGCGCGCTCACCGGCCTCGTCTCGGCCCTCGCCGCCGGGCTGCACCGGGCGGCGCTGGTCGTGGCCGGGCTCGCCCTGCTGGCGATGACGGCGGTCGTCGCCTGGGGCGTCTTCGGGCGCTTCGTGCTGAACGACACGCCGGCCTGGGCGGAGGCCTCGGCGCTGCTGCTGCTGGAGTGGGTGATCCTCGGCGCCGCCGCGGTCGGCGTGCGGGAGGGCTTCCACATGGGCTTCGGCACGCTGCGCGACGCGCTGCCGCCGACCCTCTCCCGCGCCTTCGAGGTGCTCGGCGACTTCGTCGTCACCGCCTTCGGCGCCGCCATGGCCTGGCACGCCGCCGAGCTCGCCCTCGGCGTCTGGGACGCGACGCTGCCGACGCTCGGCCTGCCCGGCGCGGTGGAATACCTGCCGCACGCGCTGGGCGGCCTGCTGATCCTGCTGTTCGGGCTGGAACGCCTGCTCGCCCACGCCATCACCGGCCATGCGCCGGCGGGGCTGCCCGAGCACGCGGTGCTGACGGATAGCTGATGGAGCTCGCGATCCTCCTCGGCAGCTTCACGCTGCTGCTGCTGATCGGGACGCCGGTGGCCTTCTGCCTCGGCGCCTCCTCGCTGCTCACCGTCGCCTGGATGGGGCTGCCTTCGGTGGTGGTGTTCCAGCAGCTCGCCTCCGGCATGAACGTCTTCTCCATGCTGGCGATCCCGTTCTTCATCTTCGCCGGCGACCTGATGCTGCGGGGCGAGATCGCCGACCGGCTGGTGGCGCTGGCGGCCGCCATGGTGGGGCACCTGCGCGGTGGCCTGGGCCAGGTGAACATCGTCGCGGCGACGCTGTTCGGCGGCGTTTCCGGCTCCGCGGTCGCCGATGCCAGCGCGGTCGGCGGGGTGATGATCCCGCAGATGAAGGCGCGCGGCTACGCGCCGGACTACGCGGTGAACGTGACGGCCAACGCGGCGCTGATCGACCTGCTGATCCCGCCCAGCCACAACATGATCCTCTACGTGATCGCGGCCGGCGGGGCGATCAGCGTCGCGGATCTCTTCACCGCCGGCATCATCCCCGGGCTGCTGACGATGGCGGCGCTGATGGTGGTGGCCTGGCTGGTCGCGGTACGGCGCGGCTACCCGCGGGAGGAATTCCCCGGCTGGCTGGTCCTGCTCCGGCTGACGGCCGCCTCCCTGCCCGGGCTGCTGCTGATCGTCATCATCTTCGCGGGCGTGCGCAGCGGCGTGTTCACCGCGACGGAGAGCGCCTGCGTCGCCGTGCTCTACGCGCTGATGGTCGTGCTGCTGGTGTACCGGAGCCTCACCTGGCAGGGCTTCCTGGAAGCGGTGGGCGGCGCCGCGCGCACCACGGGCATGGTCATGCTGATCATCGGCACGGCCTCCGCCTTCGGCTGGCTGATGGCGCTGCTGCAGGTGCCGGCGCAGACGGTGGCGCTGATGCGCGGCATCACCGAGGACCCGTTGCTGACGCTGCTGCTGATCAACGTCATCCTGCTGGTGCTCGGCACCTTCATGGACATGGCGCCGCTGATCATGATCGGCACGCCGATCTTCCTGCCGGTGGTCAAGGCGCTGGGGATGGACCCGGTGCAATTCGGGATCGTGCTGATCGTCAATCTCGGCATCGGGCTCATCACCCCGCCGGTCGGGCCGGTGCTGTTCGTCGCCTGCGCCGTGGGCAAGGTCTCGATGTGGGAGGCGACCAAGACCAGCGTGCCCTTCTATGCCGCGATGCTGGTGGTGCTGATGCTGGTCACCTACGTGCCGGCGCTCAGCCTGTGGCTGCCGGCGGTGTTCCGGTAGGGCCCTCGCCCCAGAGGGGCGGCCGCCGTCCCGCCCAGGGCCGTGCCGCCTCGAACAGCGCGGCCACGCGCAGCAGCCGCGCCTCCTCCCCCGGCCGCGCCACCAGTTGCAGCCCCACCGGCAGCCCGTCCGCCGCGAAGCCGGCCGGGAGCGAGACCGCCGGATGGCCGGTCAGGTTGAAGGGCATGGTGTAGGGGTACCAGGCGGCGCGCAGGTTCGGCACGGCTTCGCCATCCACCTCGATCGGGCCGAAGAAGTCCTGATCGATGGGAAGGGCGGTGCGCGACAGGGTGGGCATGGCCAGGATGTCGCCGTCCTCGAACCAGGACTGCACCTGTCGGAACAGCGCGGTGCGGGCGAAGATCGCGCGGTAGAGCTCCTGCGCGCTGTACTGCGCCACGCGGTCCATCTGGCGCAGGAAGGTCGGGCACATGATGGCGCGATGTTGCGCCAGGTGATGGCCGAACTGCGCCATGCGGTAGCTGCCATTCACCACGAACCAGAGGGATTCCGGGTTCTCGAAGGGCGCCTGGTGCTCCTCGATCGCGGCGCCGAGCGCCGCGAGCGTCGCCACCGCCTCCCCGCAGAGCCGCAGCACCTCGGCCGCCACGCGGGTGTTGCCGAGGCGCGGGCGCCAGAGGATGCGGATGCCGCGGAGCTCGCCCTCGGCCCGCGCGGCCGCGGCGAAGCCGGGCGGCGTGCGGCCGGTGGTCAGCGGGTCGGCGGGGTGCGGGCCAGCCATGGCGTCCAGCATCAGCGCCGTATCCAGCACGGTGCGCGTCATCGGCGTGACGTAGGAGATGTTGCCGAAGCCGTCCTGCGCCCATTCCTGCGGCACGGTGCCGAGGCCTTGCTTGAAGCCGACGACGCCGTTGCAGGCGGCGGGAATGCGGGTGGAGCCGCCGCCATCCGTCGCGACAGCGATCGGCCCGATGCCCGAGGCGACCGCAACCGCCGCGCCGCCCGAGGAGCCGCCCGAGGTGCGCGCCGCGTCCCAGGCGTTGCTCGTGCGGCCGAAGAGCGGCGCCTCGGTCAGGCATTGCTGGCCGAATTCCGGAGTGGTCGTCTTGCCGAACAGGATGGCGCCGGCGGCGCGCAGCCGCGCGACCGCCGCGGCGTCCTGCTCCGGCACATGGTCCTTGAAGATGACGGAGCCGTAGGTGGTCCGGAGGCCCGCCGTCGGCACCAGGTCCTTCACGGAGAGCGGCACGCCGTGCAGCGGGCCGAGCGTGTCGCCGCGCATGACCGCCGCCTCCGCCGCGCTGGCCTCGGCCAGGGCGCGGTCGGGGCAGAGGGTGATGAAGGGGTTGAGCCTCGCCTGGGCGTGCTCGGCGCGGTCGAGGGTCGCGCGCATCAGCTCGACCGGGGAGAGGCGGCGGGCGCGGATCAGCGCGACGAGCTCGGCGGCGGGGAGCCAGGCGAGGTCAGTTTCGGGCATCTGGGGTGACCTTTCGGGGCGGGCCCGGCTGTCGTCGAGTGTCGGGCCGTGCTCGCCACGGTCAAGGGCAAGCGGCCTCCGGCCGCGCTGCGCGCCCTTGACCGCGGCTGCGCGCGGCCCGTCTCGGAGGGTGGCCGGGACGAGGAAACGGCCCTCTTTCAGCCGAACAAGGAAA
>DASQVL010000726.1:0-6147 GCA_035640795.1 Crenalkalicoccus sp.
GGGCAGCTCCACCCAGAAGCAGGCGCCGCGGCCGCCCGGCGCGCGGTCATTGTCGGCGCAGCCGATGCGGCCATCCATACGCTCGGCGATGTGCGCGGCGATGGCGAGGCCGAGCCCGGTGCCGCCGGAGATGCCGCCGCGGTCGAGCTGCACGAAGTCGCCGAACACGGCGTGGCGCGCCGCTTCCGGCACGCCCGGCCCGGTGTCCCGCACCTCCAGCCGCACCGGGATCCGACCCGCAGCGTCCGGTGCCGCGCAGCGCAGCGCGCGCAGCTCGACCCGGCCCTCGGGCGGGGTGAACTTCACCGCGTTGGAGAGCAGGTTCAGCAGCAGCTGCCGGAGCCGGGTGGGATCGGCGAGGACGAAGGGCGGCAGGTCGTCGGCGATCTCGACCGCGAGGGTGACGCGCTTCTCGGACGCCGCCGGCTGGATCAGCGTCAGGCAGCCCTCGACCAGGCTCGGCAGCGCCGCCGGCGCCGGCCGCAGCTCGAGCTTGCCGGCCTCCACCTTGGCGAGGTCGAGCACGTCGTTCGCCACCTCGACCAGGTGGCGCCCCGCGGCCTCCAGTGTGCGGGCGCGGGTGCGCGCCTTCTCCGGCAGGGTCGGGTCACGCGCCAGCGCCTGGGCGAGGCCGAGCACGCCGTTCAGCGGCGTGCGCAGCTCGTGCGACATGCGGGCGAGGAAGCGCGACTTCGCCTCGGTCGCCGCCGCCGCCGTGTCGCGCGCCGCGGCAAGGTCGGCCATGGCGCGTTTGAGGGCGGTGATGTCGGTGCGGATGCCGACGGTGCCGCCATCCGGCGTCGCCCGCTCGGTCACCAGGATCCAGCGGCCGTCCGGCAGCAGCCGCTCCAGCGGCTCGTGGTTGCCGCGGTGCCATTCCCGCGTCTCGGCCACGAAGGCCTCGATGTCCTCGCCGGCCTGCGGATACTGGCCGAGCTTCACGCCCTGGCGGATGATCTCGTCGAAATGCGCGCCGGGGGCGATCAGGTGCGCGCTGACCGCGTAGAGGTCGCGATAGCGCCGGTTGGCGGCGACCAGCCGGTCCTCGGCATCGAACATGACGAAGCCGTCGGACATGCTCTCGATCGCGTTCTCCAGCAGCTGCCGGGCCCGCGCGCGCTCGGCTTCTATGCGTTCGCGCTGGCGGAGTGCGGCGCTGAGCGCGAGGGCGAGGGCGAGCAGCAGCAGCGCGGTGGCGGCGGCCACCACGATCAGCCGGTCGCGGTCCTGCCGCCATTCGCTGAAGGCGGCGTTCACCGAGAGGCTGGTGACGACGTAGATGTCGCGGTAGAGCGTCGGACGCGCGGCGATGATCATCTCGCCGCTGACCAGCCGCCCCGGCCCCTCCCGCGCCATGCCGTCCGCCGGCAGGGCAGGGGCAGAGCGGGCGAGGCGGCGGCCGATCAGAGTCTCGTTGTGCGGCAGGCTGGTCAGCAGCTGGCCGTCGCCCCGCTCGATGGAGAGCCGCATGCCCGGCGTCTCCCCCACCGGGGCGAGCAGGGTCGCGAGCAGCGAGATCGGCGATTCGGCGACCGCGATCATCTCCCCGGGGCCGGGCACCATGACGCGGCGTGCGAAGAACAGCGCCCATTCGCCGGTGACCGGGTTGCGCGCGGGGCCGAGGATGGCGACCGCGCCGGGCCGCACCGTCTCGGCCAGCGCGTCGGTCGGGAAGGGCGGCGGGCGGTTGCGCGAGGCGGTCTGCGCCGCCGCCCAGGTGGTGCCGTCCGGGCGCAGCAGCAGCAGGTCGCGGAAATTGAAGTTCTGGAAGTTGAGGTCGCGCAGCGCCCGGTTGGCGGAGGGCACGTCCAGGTGCCCGTTCGGCGCCACTTGGCCGAGCAGCACGGGCAGCCCTGCCAGGACGCCGTCCACCGCCAGGAACTGCCGGTTCACCGTGCTCTCGACGACCCGGGTGGTGCCCTGGACCTGCTCCTCGGCCGTGCTGCGCGCCGTGCTGGCCAGGCGCTGCACCAGCATGTCCGTGCCGAGGAGGAGCGCGAGCAGCAGCAGCGCCGTGCCGAGCGCGACCGCCAGGCGGAGCCGGCGTGCCTGCATCCGCTACTCTTCCCGTGCCCAGAGGCCGAGGGTGGGCGCGAGATAGTGGTTCCAGGCGGTTGCGCATTCGTTGCCGCAGCGCTGCACCCAGTTCGGCAGCACCGATTCGCGCAGCAGCTGCAGCCGCCGCGCCTCGTCCTGCCAGCGCTCCTCGACGACCACCATGCGGCCACGCCGTCCCTCGACGCAGCTCGGCAGGCCGGCATTGCAGGCCAGGCCGTCCTCGGTCTCCCGCGCCGCCGCCGTCCAGATCTCCTCCTGCAGCTCGGCCAGGCCCTTGCGGAGCTCGGTGCGCACCTCCTCGGGCAGCGCCACCCAGGCCGTCTGGTTGGCGCCGAAGACCGAGACGCCCCAGCTGATGGCGAGGCGTGATACATGCGTCGTCACCTCCTGCAGCCCGATGGCGTTGCCGGAGAGCGTGCCGGTGATGGCGCATTCGACGATGCCGCCGCGGATCGCCTGCACCACCTCGGCGAAGGGGGTCACCACCGGCGTGCCGCCGAGCGCCTGCACGAGCTCCGATTGCCCGACCGAGGAGGTGCGCACCTTGCGCCCGGCGAGGTCGGCGAGGCCGGAGAAGGGCTGGCGGCAGAACACCACCTGCGCCGGGTAGGTGTAGACGGCCAGCAGCTCGATCCCGTAGCGCTCGGCCAGCACCTGGGCGAGGCGCGGGCGCCAGAGCTCGACCGTGCGGCGGAGCGCTGCGAGATCGGGGTTCAGCACGGGGAGGTCCGCCGCGTTCAGCTCCGGCTCGTCCGCCGCGGCGAGGCCGAGCAGCACCCAGCCGAAGGGCACGACGCCGAGCCGCATGAGCTGCAGCATCTCCTGCCCGCGGATGCCGCTGCGGTCGAAGGGCGCGATCTCCGCCCGGAGCCGGCCCTGGGTCAGCTCCGGCACCCGCTTGGTCCAGAACAGCGCCTCGTAGCGCTCATACTGGCTGACGCCGGCGAGGCCGCCGAGCACCTTGATCTGGATGGGGGCCGGCGCCGAGAGGGGCGCGGTCTCCGCCGCCTGGCTGGCGGGAGCCGTCAGCAGGCCGAGGCCGAACAGGCAGGCGAGGGCGCGCCGGAAGCGTCGGGAGGCCAGGGCAATCATGTCGTGTGAATAGCACAGCCTTGCGTTGACCGAAGGTCAATCGCCTCCATGGGGCGGCCCGCCGAAGCCGCTGGAGGGTAGGGCCCGGTCCGGCCTGGAGCGGGTTCCGCCCCCCTGTGCTCGTGGAGAGCCGATTCGCGCTCCCGGGCGTTCACCGCCCTCCGCGATCTGCTCCAGGCTCGGACGCGCAGGGAGGATGCCATGCCGAACGCCCCGATGGTCCGGGCCTTTTTCGACGAGGCGACCAACAGCGTGACCCACCTGGTCTGGGACGCCGCGACGCGGCGCGGGGCGGTGATCGACCCGGTGCTGGACCGGGACAACCGCAGCGGCGAGGCGGGAACGGACGGGGTGGACCGCGTGCTGGCCGCGGCGGCGGCGGAGGTGACGCTCGACTGGGTGCTGGAGACCCATGTGCATGCCGACCACCTCACCGCCTCCCCCTATGTGAAGGCGCGCACCGGGGCCCGGATCGGCATCGGCGAACGGATCATGGAGGTGCAGGCGATCTTCCGCCCGGCCTTCGACGCCGATGACCTGAAGCCCGAGGGCGGCGATTTCGACCGGCCGTTCGCCGATGGCGAGCGCGTCCTGCAGGGCAGCCTGCCTGTCGAGGTGCTGCACGTGCCGGGCCATACTCCGGCCTGCATCGCCTGCCACATGGGCGATGCGGTGTTCGTGGGTGACACGCTGTTCGTGCCGGATTACGGCACGGCGCACTGCGACTTTCCGGGCGGCGACGCGCATGCGATGTGGCGCTCCATCCGGCGCCTGCTGGCCCTGCCGCCGGAGACGCGGATCTTCGTCGGCCATGACGACAAGGCGCCGGGCCGCGACGCCTTCGCCCGGGAGACCACGGTCGCCGAGGAGCGGGCGCGCGCCCGCATGTGAAGGACGGCATGACGGAGGATGAGTTCGTCGCGATGCGCGAGGCGCGCGACGCGAAGCTCGCCCCGTCGCTGCTGATGCTGCCCTCCATCCAGGTCAACATGCGCGCCGGGCGCTGCCCGCCGGCGGAGAGCAACGGCGTGCGCTGCGTCAAGATCCCCTGAGGATGCGCGGCGCCCCCTTGCCCCGAGGCCGTGCGGCGGCGCACAGCCCCCCGGCGGCCGCACTGCTACAGCGCCGCCGCCCCGCGCGGGACGCGGGAAGGGGAAGGGCAGGACCAGTGACCCAGCCGGGACCGATCGCATGGCCGCGCAAGACGCGCGAGATGCACAACCACCACATGGATTCGACCATCTGGAACGACTTCGCCTTTCGCGACGACGACGTCATCATCGCCACCTACGGCAAGTCCGGCACCACCTGGACGCAGCAGATCATCGGCCAGCTGGTCTTCAATGGCGACGCGGATGTGGATGTCGCTGCCCTCTCGCCCTGGCTCGATCTGCGGGTTCCGCCGAAGGAGGTGAAGCTGCCGCAGGTGGAGGCGCAGCGGAACCGCCGCTTCATCAAGACGCACCTGCCGGTGGATGCGCTGGTCTATTCGCCGCGCGCCAGGTACGTGTATGTCGGCCGGGACGCGCGCGACGTGATGTGGAGCATGCACAACCACCACGCCAATGCGAACCAGCTTTGGTACGATGCGCTGAACAAGACGCCCGGCCGGGTGGGCCCGCCGATCGCGCCGCCGCCCGCCGATGTGCGCCGCTACTTCCTCGACTGGCTGGAGCGCGACGGCGAGCCCTTCTGGCCGTTCTGGGAGAATGTCCGCAGCTGGTGGGCGATCCGCGACCTGCCCAACCTGATGCTGCTCCACTTCGATGAGCTGAAGGCTGACCTGCCTGGCGCGATCCGCCGCATTGCCGGCTTCCTGGAAATTCCGGTGGACGAGGCGCGCTTCCCGGCGATCGTCGAGCATTGCGGCTTCGACTGGATGAAGGCGCATGCCGAGCGGTCGGCGCCGCTTGGCGGCGGGCTGTGGGAAGGGGGTGCCTCGACCTTCATCCACAAGGGCACGAACGGGCGCTGGCGCGACGTGCTGACCGCGGCCGATTGCCAACGCTACGAGGAGATGGCGCTGCGCGAGCTGGGGCCTGACTGCGCCGCCTGGTTGGCCGGCGAGGGCGTCAGACGGTCAGCAGCCGCCTGACCGCCGCATCCTCCAGCGTTTCCACCGGGCCGCCCAGCGCGACCTCACCCCGCACCATCACGGCGATGCGGTCGGCGAGGTCGCGGGCGAACTCGAAATACTGCTCGACGAGGAGGACCGCGAAGTTCCGCTCCTTCGCCAGCAGGCGGATGACGCGCGCGATGTCCTTGATGATGTTGGGCTGGATGCCTTCGGTCGGCTCGTCGAGGATGAGGAGGCGCGGGCGCGCCGTCAGCGCCCGGGCGATCGCCAGCTGCTGCTGCTGGCCGCCCGAGAGGTCGCCGCCGCGCCGCTTCAGGAATTGCCGGAGGATGGGGAACAGCGCGAACACCTCCTCCGGAACCCGCGACCCGCCCGGGGCGGCGGCGAGCGCCGTCTCCAGGTTCTCCTGCACCGTCAGGAAGGGAAAGATCTCGCGGCCCTGGGGCACGTAGCCGATGCCGGCGCGGGCCCGCTCGGCCGGGCCGTGGCACACGATGTCGCGCCCCTCCCACAGGATGCGCCCGGCCTGGATGCGCTCGAGTCCCATGATGGCGCGCATCAGGCTGGACTTGCCGACGCCGTTGCGGCCGAGCACGCAGGTGATCTCGCCGGGCACGGCCTCGAGGCTCACCCCGCGCAGGCAGCGGCTCGCGCCGTAGGAGAGGTCCAGCTTCTCGACCGCCAGCATGGCTCAGCGCCCCAGATAGACTTCGATAACGCGCGGGTCGTTCTGCACGTGGTCGATGCTGCCCTCGGACAGCAGCGAACCCTCGCAGAGGACCGTGACCTTGGCGCCGAGGGCGCGGACGAATTCCAGGTCGTGCTCCACCACGACCACGCTGCGCGTTCCCGCTATGCGGCAGAGCAGCGCGGCGGTGTGTTCGGTCTCCTGGTCCGTCATGCCGGCCACCGGCTCGTCC
>DASQVL010000727.1:0-5370 GCA_035640795.1 Crenalkalicoccus sp.
GCGGAACCGGAGGCGGCGGCGCTGGCCCGCCGAGCGACCCGCCCGCCGAGGGTCCGGCCGCGCCGCGCGTTCCGTTGTCGCCCGCGGCGTGAGCCGAGGGGCGGCCAGCCCGCGACGCGGTCTCCCCGCGCGCGTTGACTGTGTCCGTCCCCCGTCCCTCGGAACCACATGCTGACGCCCGACCAGGCCATCGTCTTCACCATCCTCGCCGGGATGGTGGCGCTGTTCGTCTGGGACCGGCTCCGCTACGACCTCGTGGCGTTGCTCGGGCTCCTCGCCGCGATGGCATCGGGGATCGTGCCACCCGACGGGGCGTTCGCCGGGTTCGGCGACCAGGTGGTGGTCATCGTCGCATCGGTGCTCGTCCTGAGTGCCGCCGTCGGCAAGTCCGGCGTGATCGGGCGCGCGATCCGCCGCCTCGAGCCGCGTCTGCGGACGACCGGCGCGCGGGTGACGGCGCTGACCACGGGGGTGACGGTCCTGTCGGCCCTCATGAAGAACATCGGTGCCCTCGCGGTCTTTCTGCCGATTGCCATGCAGGTCGCGCGGCGCGGCGGTACGCCGGCCTCCGCGCTGCTGATGCCGATGGCCTTCGGCTCGCTGGTCGGCGGCTTGGTGACGCTGGTCGGCACCTCGCCCAACATCCTCGCCTCGCGTGCGCGGGCGGAGCTGACGGGCGAGCCCTTCGCCATGTTCGACTTCGCCCCAGTGGGCCTCGGCGTCGCCGCCGCGGCGCTGGCCTATCTCGCGGTCGGCTGGCGGCTGCTGCCGGTCGCTGGGCGGCGCACCCCGGCGGCACCCTCGGCGGCCTTCGCGGTCGAGCCCTACCTGTCCGAGGCGCGGCTGCCCGAGGACTCGCCGCTAGTCGGCAAGACCGTCGCAGAGCTCGAGGCCCGCAGCGGGGGCGATGTGACGGTGGCCGCGATCGTGCGCGAGGGCGGCCACCGCTATGTCCCGGCCGGGCATTGGACGCTTTTCGCCGACGACCTCCTGGTGCTCCGGAGCGATCCGCATGCGCTGGGCAGGATCGTCGCGGAGGCGAGGCTGCGGCTCGGTGGCGGGAGCGAAGCCGGCCCGGCGAGGGCCGCCGCGCCTGCCGGCGGCCTCGGCGTGGTCGAGACGGTGGTCATGCCGGGGTCGATGCTGGAAGGGAGCTCACCGGAGGAGCTGCGGCTGCGCGAGGCGCACGGCGTGAATCTCCTGGCCATCGCGCGACGCGGGCAGGGCATCGCGACACGGCTACGCCAACTCAGGTTCCGGGCCGGCGACGTGCTGGTGCTGCAGGGCGGCGCCGAGGGCATGCCGGAGGCCCTCAAGCGGCTCGGATGCCTGCCGCTCGTGGACCGGGCCACCGGCCTCGGCCGGCCGCGGCAGGACTACCTGCCGCTGGTCCTGCTCGCGTTCGCCATGGCGGCGGTCGCATCCGGGCTGGTCCCCGTGGCGGCGGCGTTCTTCGGCGCCGCCGTCCTCGCGGTGCTGCTCGGCGTCCTCACCCTGCGGGAGGCCTACGAGGCCCTCGACCTGCCGATCCTGGTGCTGCTGGCCTGCCTGATCCCGATCAGCGATGCCGTCGGCCGGACGGGCGGGGCGGAGCTGGTCGCCGGCGGCCTCGCCGCCGCGGCCGGGGCGCTGCCGCCGGTCGGAGCGGTGGCGCTCGTGCTGGTGGCGGCGATGGCGGTGACGCCGTTCCTCAACAACGCGGCGACCGCGCTGATCATGGCCCCGATCGCTGTGGACCTTGCCACAAAGCTCGGGCTCAATCCCGATCCCTTCCTGATGGCAGTGGCGGTCGGCGCCGCCTGCGACTTCCTCACGCCGATCGGCCACCAGTGCAATACGCTGGTGATGGGCCCGGGCGGCTACCGGTTCGGCGACTACTGGCGCCTCGGCCTGCCGCTCTCCGCCATCGTTGCCGTGGCCGCGACCGCGCTGATCCCCGCCTTCTGGCCGCTGCGGTGAACGGCGCCGCGTCAGCCCCACGCGCGGGCCGTACCGCTGGGGAGAGCCGCCGCCGATCCTGGACTACCCCGCCGGCCATCGGAGCGTGCATTCCGTGCCGATGCCATCCTTGCCCGGACGGATCTCGAAGGTGCCGCCGATCTGCGACGTTAACGCCCTCACCATCCGTCGCCCGAGGCCGGTGCCTTGCGGCGGTGCCGCCGGATCGATGCCGACGCCGTCGTCCAGCAGCGTCAGCACGAAGTCGCTGCCGTGGCTGCGGAAGTCGATGCTCACCATCCCGGGCCGGTCCTCGGGAAGGGCGTATTTCAACGGGTTGACCACCAGCTCGTTCAGGACCAACCCAAGGGGCTTGGCGTGGACGAGGGCGACCCGGCGCGGCTCGGCCCTGACGTCGAGCGCGACTGGCCGCTGTCCGAAATGCACGCCCGGGAGGTCCGCTGCCAGGCCGCTCAGGAAGGCCACGCTGCCCATGGTGGTCTCCACGCCCTCCGCCTGCGCATCCAGCCGGGCGTTCAGTCTGGACAGTGCGCGCACCCGGGCCTCGGCGGTCAGCAGGGCTGTGCGCACCGCGGGATCGGCCGCCGCATTCGCCTGCGGCCGCAGCATGGCGATCACCGCATGGAGGTCGTTCCTCGCGCGATGGATGGCCTCGGCGAGAGCCGCTTGCAGATCGGCGAGCGGGGCCTCAGACACCCATCCCTCTCATCCTCATCTATCCCTTGCTAGTGCTGGTGAGAGTGCCCCCGATGGTGGCGGCAACTGGTCCTCCAGCTAGGGTCTGCCGCACGAGACACAGCCGCGCGCGGCCGCGCCCGGATGGAGCGGCAATCGATCCAGCACGGCCGTGGGCGTGTATTCTCCATCCCGGCATGACCACGCGCGCGCCCACCTCCGTGGTGCTGGACGACACGCTCAGCGCCACGCCTGCGGACCACGTCACGTTGGACTGGCTGATGGGCCGGCTAGGCGATCGCTCGTTCGGCATCGTCCTGCTCCTCCTGGCGCTCCTCGGCCTGCTCCCGGGCGTGTCGGCCGTCGCCGGCGTGCTGCTCATGGTCCCGGCGACCCAGATGATCCTGGCGCGCCCCGGCCCTGTGTTCCCCCGCCGCGTCGCCACCCGTTGCTTAGACGCGCGGCAGCTGGCTGGGTTGGTACGCCGTGTCGTGCCGGTGCTGCGCTGGCTGGAACGGTTCATCTGCCCGCGCTGGGGCACCCCGTTCGAGGCGACGAAGCGGTTCGTCGGCGGTGTCGTGCTGCTTCTGGGCGCCAGGCTCCTCGCCCCGGTGCCGCTGAGCAACATCCCGCCCGCCCTGGCGACCGCGCTGATCGCCTTCGCCTACCTGGAGGAGGATGGCGTTCTGCTCTGTGCCGGGCTGGCGGCGGCCCTCGTCATGCTCGCGGTCGCCGCAGCTATCACGTGGGAGACAGTGAGCGCGACCGGTTGGGTGCCAAGCATCCTGTGAATGCCCGATAAGGGGTCCATTCGGAGCTTGAATCCTCGTGAGATGTCGAGATGGCCGAACTGATCGGGATCGCCCTGCCGGAGGAGCGCAGCTATCACACCGCAGCCGGGTTCGTCCTGGCCGCCACGGGCCAACTGCCGCCTGTCGGCGAAGCGGTGGAGGCGCAGGGCTGGCGCTTCGAAGTGGTGGACCTCGATGGCCGGCGGATCGACAAGCTGCTGGCCAGGCCAGCGCGCGCGGCAATCGTACCCGCCGCGAGGCGACCCGGGAGCGGCCCGCTGACGGGGTGAAGGGATGGCGTGCGGAGCGGTCTGCCGTCTACCACCACGACAGCCGCTTGGGTGAAGGCTCGACCGGAGCGTTCAGCCATTGCGGGCTCTGCTGCGCCTGCTCGGGACCTTGACTGAAGGTCGCGCGAGCGGCTGAGGAGCACGCGACGCGATGGTCGTCGCGAAGGCCGGCCGGGCGGGGCCAGCCAACCGGTGTCATCGGCTCTGTCGTCCTGCTCCTCAGCGCAGCCATCAACTGCGTCGCACGGGCCAGCTGGGTGGCCGGACCGCAGGACTCATCACGGGACGGCGGCAGCGTGCGGACGTTCCAGGAAGAAGCGAAGCATTTCGCGCGAGGCGTCAGGCCCATGTGGGTCGGTGTAGGAACCGGCGGGACTGCCGCCGGACCAGGCATGGCCGCCCCCATGGATGAGCCAATGCTCGAGCACGGCCTGCCCTTCGGCATCGGCGTGGATGGTCCGGGAATAGGCGTGCCCGCCCGCCACCTGACCGCGCTGGACCTCCGTCCGGAGAGCGGTGGCTGTGGCGGCGCCTAACTGCGCGATGACCTGGTCGCCGTTGCGAGGATGCACGGTGGTGTCCCGGTCGGCGTGGAATACGATGGTCGGGACCACCCGCTGCGCATCATCGGACCGAAGAGGCACGCCGGCCGCGCCCTGCCGCATGGCAGCGAAGGCAGAAGGAAGATCGCGCGCCGCCCCGCAGGCGAGGCCGGAATGCACCCCGACGGCGGCGTAGAGGTCGGGATAGGCCTGCCCCATTATGGCGGCGGCCGCCCCGCCGGCCGACAGCCCGGCGATGTACACCCGCCGCGGATCGATAGCGTGCTCGCGCATAACCTGGCGCGTCATGCCCGCGATCAACGAGGGCTCACCTTGGTCGCGCCGCTGGTCACCGGGCTGAACCAGTTCCAGCACTTCTGAGCGTTGGCGGAGCTCGGCTGCGCCGGGTAGAGGACGAGGAGGCCGTGCTCCTCGGCGAGCGCGTTCATGCGCGTGCCGGCGGCGAAGTCCTCGGGCGACTGGGTGCAGCCGTGTAGCATGACGACCAGCGGCGCCGGCTCGCCGCGATGGGTGCTGGAGATGTACAGCCTGTAGGCGCGGCTTCCGGCCTCGGCGCCGAAGGATCCCGCCGAGAACCGCGCGCCCTCGGGCATGACCTCGGGCGGCCGCGCCGCTGCGTGCCGTGGCAGTCCGTCCAGTTTCGATTCCAGGCCGCCCTGGTTGAGCCGGTCGAGAAAGCCGCGCAAGGCTTCCGGGATCTGCGGCATGGCGTGTCCGTCCAGGCCACTGGCCGGTGGCCAGGCGCTGGCGTTCGCCGTGCGGGGTCCGTTCCGGCGCGCCGCCGGCCCGGGGTCCATAGGCTCACCCGTCTCGGGCTGCACGTCGATGATGCGTGGCAGCCTCTGTCCATGCCCCTGGTCGGCAGTGTCAGGCGATGAGGCATTGGCCGAGGCTGTGTCCGACGTCGTCTCGCCGCGGAACAGACGCTGCAGGAGCGCGGTGGCCTCGGTCAGTCGGCCTGCACGGGTAAGGCGGGTCGCCTCGAGCATGTCCGGGGGTAGCGCGGCGTTCATGTGCGGATCTTTCGGTTTCTGAGTGCGGGCCGACTTCCGCGCAAGGAAGCTGGATCCGCAGCCCGGCTGGGCGTGTCGG
>DASQVL010000728.1:0-3156 GCA_035640795.1 Crenalkalicoccus sp.
CGGTATCAGTGCGCCTCCGCCCAGCTCCGCCCGGTGCCGACCTCGACCGCGAGCGGCACGCGCAGGCTGGCCACCCCCTCCATCACCTCGCGCACCAGCGCCGCCGTCGGCTCCACCTCCGCCTCCGGCACCTCGAACACCAACTCGTCATGCACCTGCAGCAGCATGCGCGCGGCCAGCCCCGCCTCGGCCAGCGCGCCCGGCAGCCGCACCATGGCGCGCTTGATCACCTCCGCCGCACCGCCCTGGAAGGGCGCGTTGATCGCCGCGCGCTCGGCGCCGGCGCGGCGCGCCATGTCCTTCGCCCTGATGTCCGGGATCCACAGCTTTCGGCCGAAGGGCGTGCAGACATACTGGTGCATCCGCGCATCCTCCTTCAGCCGCTCCATCGAGTCGCGGATGCCGGGATATTGTGCGAAATAGGCCTCGATGATGCTGCGCGCCTCGGCCGGCGTGATGGAGAGGCGGGAGGCCAGGCCGAAGGCCGACATGCCGTAGATGATGCCGAAATTGATCGTCTTGGCGCGCCGCCGCGCCTCCCGGTCCACCTTGTCGGGCGGCAGGTGGAAGATGTCCGCCGCGGTCCGCGCATGGATGTCCTGGCCGGTCGCGAAGGCCTCGCGCAGCGCCGGCACATCGGCCAGGTGCGCGAGCAGCCGGAGCTCGATCTGCGAGTAGTCGGCGGCAAGCAGCACATGCCCGGGATCGGCCACGAAGGCGCGGCGGATGCGCACCCCCTCCTCCGTGCGGATCGGGATGTTCTGCAGGTTGGGCTCGGTGCTCGAGAGCCGCCCCGTCGAGGCGATCGCCATCTGGAAGTCGGTGTGCACGCGCCCGTCGCGCGGATCGATGGCGGCGGCCAGGCCTTCCACATAGGTGCTCTTCAGCTTCGCCAGCTGCCGCCAGTCCAGCACCTTGCGGGCCAGCTCGACGCCCTGCGCCGCCAGCTCCTCCAGCACCGCCGCATCGGTGGAATAGGCACCGGAGAGCTTGCTGCGCCGCCCGCCCGGCAGCTTCATCTCGTCGAACAGGATCTCGCCGAGCTGCTTCGGCGAGCCGACATTGAAGGGCCGCCCCGCCAGGTCCTGGATCTCGCGCTCCAGCACCAGCAGGCGCGCGGCGAAATCCTCGCCGATGCGCGCGAGCTCGGCGCCGTCCACGCGGATGCCCGCCACCTCCATGTCGCGCAGCACGCCGATCATGCGGCGCTCCACCTGCTCGTAGAGCGACAGCGCGCGTTCCTCCCGCAGCTTCGGCCGCAGCACATGCCAGAGGCGGAGCGTGACGTCCGCGTCCTCGGCGGCATAGGCGGTGGCGCGGTCGAGCGGCACCTGGGCGAAGCTGATGCGCGCGCGCCCCGTCCCGCACACCTCCTCGAAGGGGATCGGCTTGTGGCCGAGATGCAGGACGGAGAGCTCGTCCATGCCGTGGCCGTGCCGCCCCGCCTCCATGGCGAAGGAGATCATCATGGTGTCGTCCACCGGCGTGATCTCGAAGCCGCCATTCTCCGGCCGGCCCAGCACCTCCAAATCGTATTTCGCGTTGTGCAGCACCTTCAGCACGGTGGGGTCGGCAAGCAGCGGGCGCAGCGCGGCCACCACCTCCTCGAAGGGCAGTTGCGGCGGCGCCTCGGCGGGCTCCGAGAGCATGTCGCATTGCGCGCCCGCGGGCGCGATGTGGCGCAGCGGGATGTAGCAGGCGCGGCCGGGGGCAGTCGCCAGGCAGATGCCCACCAGCTGCGCGCGCAGCGCATCCAGCGCGTCGGTCTCGGTATCCAGGCCGATCACCCCCGCAGCCTCGGCCTCCGCCACCCAGCGCGCCAGCGCGCTGGCGTCCGTCACCGTCTCATAGGAGCCGAAGGGCGTCTCCTGCGGGCCGGTGGCGGGCAGCGCCGCGGCCGCGACATGCGCGCGGATGGCGCGGACCGAGGCGCGGCTCGCCGCATCGCCCGCCGCCTCGCCGAGCCCCATGCGGGCGAGCACGCTGCGGAAGCCTTGCACCGTCAGGAAGGCCTCGAGCCGCGCGCGTTCGGGCGGCTTCGCCTCCAGCTTGCCGATCCCGGCGGGCAGCGGCACCTGGTCGTCCAGCAGCACGAGGCGCCTCGAGATGCGCGCCTGCTCGGCGTTGGCGAGCAGCGCCTCCCGCCGCTTCGGCTGCCTGATCCGTTCGGCGTTCGCCAGCAGCGCCTCCAGGCCGCCATATTCCAGGATGAGCTGCGCCGCCGTCTTCACGCCGATGCCCGGCACGCCGGGGACATTGTCCGTCGGGTCGCCGGCGAGTGCCTGCACGTCCACCACCTTCTCCGGCGGCACGCCGAACTTCTCCTCGACCTCCGCCGCGCGGATCGGCTTCTGCTTGATCGGGTCGAGCATCTCGACCCCCGGCCGGACCAGCTGCATCAGGTCCTTGTCGGAGGAGACGATGGTCACGCGTCCGCCCTCGGCCAGGAAGGCGCGGGCATAGGCGGCGATGACGTCGTCCGCCTCGAACCCATCCTGCTCCAGCCGGCAGACGCCGAACGCCTCGGTCGCCTCGCGGATCAGGGCGAATTGCGGGATGAGCTCGGGCGGCGGCTCCGGCCGGTGCGCCTTGTAGTCGGGGTAGATCTCGTTGCGGAAGGTGGTGCGCCCGGCATCGAACACCACGGCCAGGTGGCTGCCGCGATGGTCCATCAGGAAGCGGCTGAGCATCTGGGTGAAGCCGAAGACGGCGTTCACCGGCACGCCCTGCGGGTTGGTCATCGGGGGCAGGGCGTGGAAGGCGCGGAAGATGTAGCCCGAGCCGTCCACCAGGATCAGGTGGCGCTCGCCCGGCGCGGTGACCGGGACGGCCTCGGCCGCCGGCGCCTCGGCGACCGCGCCCCCAGTGGCCGCCCCCTCAGTGGCCGCCGTCATCCCCGGCGCCCGGCTTCAGCACATAGGTGATGGAGCAGTAGGGGCAGGTCACCTCGTGGTCCGTGATGCGGAGCCACACCCGCGGATGGCCGAGCCCGCCCACGCCGATCAGCCCGTCGCAGGGTACGGCGCGCGTCGTGACCTCGATGCGCTCCTCCGGCGTCACCCCAGGCACCGGGTGCGGCGCATAGCCGGTCAGTTTCGCATCGCGCATGCCGCTTCCCCTTGGCTCTTCCGCATCGTGGCGCAAGATAGGCCGGGG
>DASQVL010000729.1:0-5107 GCA_035640795.1 Crenalkalicoccus sp.
CTGCAGGAAGAGGCGCATGCCGGGGCGCGAGGCGCGCGCGACCTCCGCCGCCGCCGCCAGGAAGCGGCCCGCCGCCGGGATGTGCTCCAGCGTCATCTTGCAGAGCAGCAGGTCGGCCGTCAGGCCGCGCGTCGTTTCTTCGGCGAAGAACTCGCCGATCAGCCGCACGCCCGCGGCGCGCTCCCGCACCACGTCGCCGCGCTCCGCGTCGAGGCAGGGATCGAAGCCGATGCCGCGGCAGCCGGCTTCCGCGCAGAGCAGGTGCAGGAACTCGCCCTGGCCGCAGCCGACCTCCACCGCCGTGCCGCCGCGCAGGTCGCAGGCGCCGGCAAGGCGCGCGGCGAGCGCCCGGTGGAAGCGCTGGAAGGTCGGGCTCCAGGCCTGGGTCGGCTCATAGCGCTCGGAGTACTCGGTGAGGCCCGGGTCGAAGGCCCGGTTGTGCACCAGGCCGCAGGCCTCGCAGAGGACGAGCGCGATGTCGCCGCGCGGGAAGGCGCGCGCCTCTTCCGGCGTGTCGAGCATCAGGCAGCTGTTCGCCGGCACCTGCGGCAGCGTCATCACGGGAAAGAGGTCCGCGCCGCCGCAGGCCGGGCAGCGGCCGCGCTCCGTCGCGGTCAGGTGCAGCGGATTGCGGAGCAGCGTCGCGCTCATGCCGCCACCGCCTGCGGCGGGATCAGCCGCGGCTCCGGGATGGGCAGGATGAAGCCGCAGCCGGAGCCGGCAAGCTGGCGCATGATCTCCTCGGCGTGGTTCCAGGGCAGGATGAGCAGCACATCGGGCCGGTCCGCCGCGATGCGCTCCGGCGGCACGATGGGCAGCTTGACGCCGGGTACGTGCAGCCCGTGCTTGTGGGTGTTGCGGTCGGCGACCCAGAGCAGCTCGCGCGGGCCGATGCCGAAATGGTTCAGCAGGATGGTGCCCTTGGCGGCGGCGCCATAGGCGGCGATACGGCGGCCCTCGGCCCGCAGCGCGGCGAGGAGGTCGCGCAGCGCGACGCCGATGCCGGCCACGCGCTCCGCCAGCGCGCGGAAGGCGGCGGGCTTCGCGAGGCCGCGCGCCGCTTCCTCGGCCAGCAACGCCTCGAGCCGTGGCGTGGTGCCGGCGCCGGCGTGGCGGACGAACATGCGGAGCGACCCCCCATGGATCGGGATCCGCTCCACATCGTGCAGCACGAGCCCCTGCC
Organism: Crenalkalicoccus sp.; assembly: GCA_035640795.1. Lineage (GTDB taxonomy): Bacteria > Pseudomonadota > Alphaproteobacteria > Acetobacterales > Acetobacteraceae > DASQVL01. The sequence goes on from DASQVL010000729.1 coordinate 1,184, forward strand.
CGGCGAAGAGCGCGGCGAGCGCGGTCGCCGAGAAGTAGCAGAGATGCTCATGGTAGATCGTGTCGAACTCGGCGTGGTCGAGCAGGTCGCCGAGATAGGGCGCCTCGATGATCGCGGTGCCGTCCGGCGCCAGCAGCCGGCCTATGCCGCGCACGAAGTCGCGCGTCTCCGCCACATGGGCGAGGACGTTGTTGCCGAAGAGCAGCGCCGCCTGCCGGCCCTCGGCCGCCAGCCGCTCGGCCAGCGCCTCGGTGAAGAAGGCGTGCACCGTCTCGATGCCCGCGGCGCGCGCCGCCTCCACCGGCCCGCGCGCCGGGTCTATGCCGAGCGCGGCGAGGCCGTGCGCGCCGACATGTTTCAGCAGGTAGCCGTCATTGCTGGCGAGTTCCACCACCAGCGCGCCGGGCGGCGGCCGGAAGCGCGCGACGGCGGCGGCGACGTTCGCACGCGCATTGTCCACCACCGTCTGGGTGAAGGAGGAGAAGTAGGGGTAGTCGTCGGCGAACAGCACCTCCGGCGCCACGGTGTGGCGCAGCTGGGCGAGGCCGCACTCCTCGCAGACCAGCACCTCCAGCGGGTACCTGGGATCGGGCTCGGCCGCGCTGGCGCTGAAGCCGTCGGAGAGCGGCATCAGCCCGAGGTCGAAGACCGGCGCGAGGGAGGCGCTGCCGCAGCCGCGGCAGGCGGTGATCTCCGTGCAGCTCATGCCGCGCGGGTCCTGAGCGCAGCGTCCGTCCAGCGCAGCGTCGGCGTCATCTCCCGCACCGCGATGCGCGCGCGGATATGCGGCGCGCGGGCGAAGCGCGGCCCCTCGAACTCCTCCGGCGTCACGCCCTGGCGGGTGAAGGCGGCGTAGAGCTGCTCGATCGCCTGGCGTGCCGTCCAGCGCGGGCGGTCCGCCGGGAAGGCCTCGGCCAGCTTGTCGCAGTTGACGCGGTAGCAGCGCGGATCGGGCCCGGCGCCCTCGGCGAAGCGGATGCGGGTGCCGGGCACCACCTCCTGTACGATGCGGGCGAGCTCGATCACCCGGTAATTCTCCGTGGTCGCGCCGACGTTGAAGGCCTGCAGGTGGACCTTGTGGCGCGGCGCCTCGGCCACCGCCGCGAAGGCGCGGGCGATGTCCTCGATGTGCACCACGGCGCGCCAGGGGCTGCCATCGCTCTTCAGCAGCACGTCGCCCGTCGCGACCGCCCAGGCGGTCAGGTTGTTGACCACCAGGTCGAAACGGATGCGGGGCGAGAGGCCGAAGGCCGTCGCGCTGCGCAGCAGCACCGGCGTGAAGCGCGCATCCGCGAGGCGGGCGATGCCCGCCTCCGCCGCCACCTTGGACCGGCCATAGGGGGTGACGGGGCGGAAGGCGCCGTCCTCGGCGATCGGCGCCTCCCCGGCCGCACCATAATTGCTGCAGGACGAGGAGAAGACGAAGCGCGGCACGCCGGCGCGTTTCGCGGTCTGCGCGAGGGCGATCGCAGCCTCCGCGTTGATCACCTGGGTCAGCGCCGGGTCGATGTTGCCGAGCGGGTCGTTGGACAGGCCTGCAAGGTGCAGCACCGCGTCGAAGCCCGTCAGGTGGTCGGGCGCGACGTCGCGGATGTCGAGGCCGAGATTCGGGATGGCCGCCGCCGGGCCGATCTCCGGCCCGTAGGTGCAGTCGCGGTAGAGGTCGGTGTCGAGGCCCACGACCTCGTGCCCGCGGGACTGCAGCAGCGGCACCGCCACGCAGCCGATGTAGCCGAGATGGCCGGTGAGGAGGATGCGCATCGTCGCCGGCTCCCTATGCCCAGATCCGCCAGGGGGGCGCGCCGCTCTCCCAGAGCTTCTCCAGCAGCACCTTGTCGCGGACCGTGTCCATGCACTGCCAGAAGCCCTGGTGGCGGTACGCCATCAGCTGGCCGTCGCGCGCCAGCGCCTGCAGGGGCTGCTTCTCGAACTGCGTGTCGTCGCCCTCGATGTAGTCGAACACCTGCGGCTCGCAGACGAAGAAGGCGCCGTTGATCCAGCCCTCGCCGGTCTGCGGCTTCTCGTCGAACACGGTGATGCGGTCGCCATCCATCTCCAGGTGGCCGAAGCGCGCCGGCGGCCGCACCGCGGTGAGCGTGACGAGCCTTCCGTGCGACTTGTGGAAGTCGAGCAGCGCGTCGAGGTCCACGTTGGAGACGCCGTCCCCCCAGGTGAGGAAGAAGCGCTCCTGGCCGATCACCTCGCGCAGCCGGCGGATGCGGCCACCGGTATTCGTGTTCAGCCCGGTCTCCACCAATTCGAGCGTCCAGCCTTCCATGGACCACTCGTCGCTGTTGCGCGGAGTGTCGTATTCCACGCGCCGCGCCGTGTAGTCGATGCGGAGATTGCCGGCCGAGAGGCCGGCGAAATCCGTCGCGTAGCGGCGGATGAAGTGGCCCTTGTAGCCCAACGCGACGACGAAGTGCCGGTGCCCGTAATGTGCGTAGTGGCGCATGATGTGCCACAGGATCGGCACGCCACCGATCTCAACCATCGGTTTCGGGCGCGTCTCGGTCTCTTCCGCAAGCCGGGAGCCAAGACCCCCGGCAAGGATCGCTACCTTCATGCGTGCTCTCCAGCAGGGCCGAGTGTCCGCTCTGGATCTGTATCGGCTAGGCTCCGGCGCGACGATGTTGCCTTGACGCATGCGCGTGTCTTCTCACAAGAGACGGACGTCGCGCGAAGACACGTGCTTTTTTTCGGCCGTGGGCTCGTTGCAGCGCTGTGCGCTCGTTGCATCAGGGCGCCGCAATCGCACGCGCTGCGCCCAGTAGCACGCCAAAGTGAAGGCGCTGCACAACCGTGGCCTTTACCTTCGCAATTATCGGAACTCGCCCACCCGCGGACACGGGAAGCGGCGAACAGGAGGAATGTTGGCAAGGTGAACGCGCTCGAAAGCCCGACGCCGCCGCTCGTCAGCATCGGCCTGCCGGTGCGCAACGGCGAGCACTACCTGGAAGCGGCGATCGACTCCATCCTCTCCCAGGACCTCGCCGACCTCGAGCTCATCATCGGCGACAACGCCTCCTCGGATCGCACCGCCGCGATCTGTGAGGCCTATGCGGCGCGGGACCCGCGCGTGCGCTACCGGCGCAACGCCCGCGACCTCGGCGCCGGGCCGAACTACGATCTCTGCTTCCACCGCGCCCGGGGAACCTTCTTCAAATGGGCGGCGCATGACGACTGCCTGGCGCCCGGCTACCTGAGGAAGACGGTCGCCGCGCTGCAGGCGGCGCCGGACGCCGTGCTGTGCACCACCGGCACGGCGGAGATCGACGCGCAGGGCGCCGTGCTCCGCCGCTACGTGAACCGCTTCCCCGGCATCGGCTCGGCCGATCCGGCCCAGCGCCTGGGCGCGGTGATCCATACGCGGCACCAGTGCGAGGATTTCTTCGGCCTGTTCCGCCGCCAGGCGCTGCTCGGCTCCGGCCTGCACGACATCTATAGCGGGTCCGACCGGGTGCTGCTGGCGGAGATGGCGATCCGTGGCCGCTGGGTGACGGTGGAGGAGCCGCTCTTCCTGCACCGCGAGCATGCCGGGCGCTACACCCGCGCCGTGCTGCTCAAGGACCGCCTTCAGGCGCAGCTCTGGCAGGACACGACCGGCGCGGCGCGGCGCCGGCGCAGCACGCAGTTCCACCTCACCGTGTACCGCAAGTATCTCGAGGTGGTGCGGCGCAACCTGCCGCCCGGGCCGGTGCGGCTCGCCTGCTACGGGGAGCTGGCGCGCTGGTGGCTGACCGATGGCCATGCGGCCGACGTGCTGCGCGACGCGCTGGCGGACTACCCCACGGTGCGGCAGGCGCTGCGCGCGGCGAAGCACCGGCTGGTCGGCGCCGGTCAGGAGCCGGTCCCGGGCAGCCTGCCCGACCTCAGCTGAGCCGGCCGCGCAGCGCGTGGAGGGTGCGCGGCGCGAGCAGCGCG
>DASQVL010000730.1:0-2790 GCA_035640795.1 Crenalkalicoccus sp.
ACTCGTTCTGGTGCGGGTGCGCCGAGGCCATGGCGACTTTGATGCGCCGGACCGACCGGCGGACCTGGGCGCCGATCCTGAGCAGGGCGAGGCGGAGCGTGCCGCAGGTGGCCTCGGCGAACTGGGTATGGGCGAGGCCGACGCGGCGCAGGGCGCAGAGCAGCACATAGGCCATCGAGGCGAACCACAGCCGCAGCTGGTTCGCGCGCATGGTGGCCGCCGAGGCCCGGCCGGCGAACAGGTCCGACTGGCATTCCTTCACCCTGTTTTCCATCTCCCCTCGTAGAGACGTCTGAAGAGCAATTTGCGGCGACGCAGCAGCCCCGGCTGGGGCGGGCGGCGTTGCTTGCGCTGGTCCACTGGATCGCGCGGCGCCGTGAGACAAGCTCCCCCAACGGTGGTCATGACCTGGACGAGGCTGCCGGCGCCAGCCCGCCGGCGGATCACCGTGCTGCTCGGCCAGCTTGCCCGTCGGGCCCTGACGGCTGCCGCCGCCCAGGAGGATCACGGCCGTGACCGCCCTTCGTCCCGCGAGGAGGGGCGCGATGGCTCTCCCGGAGAAGATCCAGGGCCGCCACCATGACCGCCTGGCCATCGTCTATGTCCGGCAATCCACGCTCCGGCAGGTCGAGCAGAACCAGGAATCGACGCGGCTGCAATATGGTCTGGTCGAGCGTGCCCTCCAGCTCGGCTGGGCCCGCGAGCGGGTGGAAGTCATTGACGATGACCTGGGTCGCTCCGGCAGCACGACGGCGCACCGTCCAGGCTTCCAGCGCCTGGTGGCTGAGGTGGGTCTGGACCATGTCGGGCTGGTACTCGGCGTGGAGATGTCGCGCTTGGCGCGCTCGTGTCGGGACTGGCACCAGCTGCTGGAGATCTGTGCCCTGTTCGGGACACTCCTGGCGGACACCGACGGCGTCTACGACCCGGCGGGATTCAATGACCGGCTCCTTCTTGGCCTGAAGGGCACGATCAGCGAGGCGGAACTGCACGTGCTCAAGGCCCGAATGCTGGAGGGGCGCCGCGCCAAGGCCGAGCGGGGCGAGTTGCTGTTCAATCTGCCACGCGGCTACGTGCGCGACCGTGCCGGCGCGATCGGCCTCGATAGCGACGAGCAGGTACAGGCAGTGGTCCGCCTGGTATTCGACACCTTCGAGCGCCGTCACACGATCAATGGCGTGCTGAGCTACCTCGTCGCGCACGACATCCAGCTGCCATTCCGCGCCCGCTCGGGGACGGCGAAGGGCGAGTTGGAGTGGCATGCGCCAAATCGCCACACGTTATCGGAGATGCTGCAAAGCCCACTCTACGCCGGCGCCTATGCCTACGGTCGCCGCCGCGTGGATCAGCCCGCTCAAGGGTCTGCGCAGTCCGCCTCCGGACCTCGGACCACCGTCCCGGCGGTGCTGATCAAAGGGCGCCTGCCTGCCTACATCAGCTGGGAAACTTACGAACGGAACCTGCGGCAAGTGGCGGCCAATCAAAGCGCACACCGCGGCATCCCCCGGGGCGGGCCGGCCCTGCTGGCCGGCCTGCTGGTCTGTGGCCGATGCAGCCAGCGCATGGCCGCGCAGTACCCAAACGGCGGTCGTTTTCAGCGCTACAACTGCTCCCGCCTGTCGGTGAACTACGGTGGCCCGACCTGCCAATCGCTGAGCGGGCGCGCCCTGGATGCGCTGGTGGCCGAACTGATGCTGCAGGCGCTGGCACCGGGCTCCCTCGCGGTCAGCCTGCAGTTGGCGGAGGATCTCGAGCTGGAGCGCACGGCCCTGCACCGGCAGTGGCGCCAGCGGCTTGAGCGGGCGCGCTATGAGGTCGAGCGGGCACGGCGCCAGTACGATGCTGCCGAACCGGAGAACCGCTTGGTGGTGCGCACCCTGGAGCAGCGCTGGGAGGCGGCACTTTCTGAGGAAATCCGCCTGGCGGCCGAACATGAGCGGTTCCTAGCGGAGCAGCCGCTACCGCTGACGCCAGGCGAACGGGCGGCCATCGAACGACTGGCCTCGGATATCCCGGCACTCTGGTCGGCGCCCAGCACCACGGCCGCTGATCGGCAGGCGATCGCGCGGCTGATGCTGGACCGTGTGGTCGTGACGGTGCAGGGAGAGAGCGAGCGCGTCGCCGTCGAGTGTCACTGGGCCGGCGGGCAGAGGACCCAGCACGACCTGCGGCGGCCGGTCGCGCGATTGACCCAGCTGAGCGAACACGGGGCCCTGTTGCTGCGCACCCGCGATCTCCATGAGGCGGGCCAGAAAGCACCGGCCATCGCCACGGCACTGAACGCAGAAGGCTGGCTGCCGCCCAAGCGCCGCCTAACCTTCACCACCGAAATGGTGCGCGGCCTGCTCCGCCGCCAAGGCATCTTGGCGTTCCAGCGCCGGTCACCCGCCTCTCGGTTGCGACAGCGAGAGACGACGGAGTTGACCATCCCCGAGGCGGCCGCCCGGCTCGGCATGCCAGAGAACACGCTGTACCGTTGGATGCGTCGCGGGCTTGTCTCCGCGCGTAAGGTGCAGGTGCTGGGCCACGGTTTGTGGCTCATCCGCGCCGACCAAGCCGAACTCAACCGCTTGCGGCAACGCCGAGAGCAAGGTGCCGCCCGCTCCACAGCCCACAATGCATCTTGAGACGCATCATGTCGGCCAGATCTCCATGTCGCCCCTCGCGCAGTAGACGCGCTCATAGAGGACCCGGGCGTCGATCTCGCTGCGCTTGAGCGAGGTGACGACGAAGCGCGGGTTGGCCTCGCCCCGCGTCCACTCGGCCTTGCCGACGACGCGCCGCCGGCGC
>DASQVL010000731.1:0-8282 GCA_035640795.1 Crenalkalicoccus sp.
TGGGGGTCTTGGGGGAGGAAGTTCCCTTCCTCCCCCAAGGGCCACCTGACTGCGCCCTAAGCCACCCGGTCCCGCGGCGCTTCGCCCCGCAGCAGCACGGCATCCAAGTTGTCCAGCGCCCGGCGCCCCATCGCGTCGCGCGTCTCCTCCGTCGCGCTGCCCAGATGCGGCAGCAGCGCCACGTTCTCCAGGCCGAGATAGCCCGGATTCACCGCCGGCTCCCCGTCATAGACGTCGAGCCCCGCGGCGCGCACCTGGCCCGAGCGCAGCGCCGCGATCAGCGCCGCATCCTCCACCGAGGCGCCGCGCCCGGCATTCACCACGATGACGCCGCGCTTCATCCGCCCGATCCGCTCGGCGTTCAGCCAGTGCCGCGTCCCGGCGCTGCCGGGGACGTGCATGGAGAGCACGTCGATCGCCGACAGGAAGCTCTCCTCCGTCTCGTGCCAGATGGCACCCTCCTCCAGTTCGGGCGGCAGGCGCTGTACGTCGCGGTAGTGGATCTGCATGCGGAAGCCGCGGGCCATGCGCGCCACCTCGCGCCCGATACGCCCGAAGCCGAGGATGCCGAGCGCCTTGCCCTCCAGCGTCACGCCGAGCAGCTGGGTCGGCGCCCAGCCGCGCCATTCTCCGCTGCGCACCAGCCGCTCCCCCTCCCCCGCCCGGCGGGCCGCCATCAGCAGCAGGGTGAAGGCGAGCTCGGCGGTGGCGAAGGAGAGCACGTCCGGCGTGTTCACCACGACGATGCCGCGCGCCTTGGCGGCGTCCAGCGCGATGTGGTCGGTGCCGACGCTGAAGGTGGCGATGGCGCGGACGCTTTCGGGCAGTGCCGCGATGCAGGCGGCGTCCAGCCGGTCGCCGGCGGCGCCCAGGATGCCGGCCGCTCCCGCCTCCCGCGCTCTCCGGGCAATCTCCGCGCCATCCGTGCTCCAGGGCGCGTCCTCCGGGTTCAGCCTGGCGTCATAGTCGGATGCCGCGCGCGCCTCGATCGCCGAGGGCAGCTTGCGGGTGACGAGCAGCACCGGCTTCGGCATGACATTCCCTCCCGAACGAACAGGCCCGATGTAGCAGCGGCGGAGGCGGCGCGACAGGCGCGGCCGGGCCCTGCCTTGCCACCCGGGCCGGGCGCGGGCACCGTGGCGGCGACGCCGCCGGAGCGGGAGAGACGAATGGATCTGGGCTTGCAGGGCCGCCGCGCCCTGGTGATGGGCGGCACCAAGGGCCTTGGCCGCTCGATCGCGGAGGCCCTGGCCGGTGAGGGTGCGGCCCTCGTCATCAGCGGCCGTGATCAGGCGCGGCTGGACCAGGCGGCGGCGGAGCTGCGGCAGGCGGGCGCGGCCAGCGCCACCGGGGTGGTGGCCGACGTCGCCCGCGGCGAGGAGATGGACCGGCTGGCCGATGCGGCGGTGGCCGCCATGGGGGGTGTGGACATCCTGGTGCTGAACCATGGCGGCCCGCCGCCCTGCACGGCCTCCGAGATGCGGGAGGCCGACCTGGTCGCCTGGTTCCAGAACATCGTCGTCTCGCCGATCCGCATCGCGATGCGACTGCTGCCGGCCATGCGGGAGCGGCACTGGGGCCGCATCATCGTGGTGGGCAGCACGGGGATGCAGACGCCGATCCCGACGCTCGCCCTGTCCAACACGCTGCGCGCCTCGATCTGGGCTTGGGTGAAGACCCTCTCGGGCGAGGTGGCGAAGGATGGGGTGACGATGAACGTCCTCGCCCCGGGCACGATCCAGACCGACCGGGTGACGCAGACGACGACGGCGCGCGCCAAACAGCTCGGCATCTCCTTCGAGGAGGCGCTGGGACAGGCGGCGACGGAGATCCCGGCAGGGCGGGTCGGCGTGCCCGCCGAGTACGGCCCGATGGGCGCCTTCCTGGCGAGCGAGCGCGCCGGCTACATCACGGGCAGCCTGATCCGCGTGGATGGCGGGCGCGTGCGGAGCATGCTGTGAGGCGCCGCGCACCATGACCGCACGGCTTGCGGTGGATATCGGCGGCACCTTCACCGACCTGGCGCTGGAGCGCGAGGACCGCCGCTGGACCACGAAGGTGCTGACCACGCCGGCCGCGCCGGAACGGGGCGTGCTGGAGGGCGTGCGTGCCATTCTCGGCCAGGCCCGGCTGGCGCCTTCCGATGTCGCGCTGGTCATCCACGGCACCACCCTCGCCACCAACGCCATCATCGAGCGCAAGGGCGCGCGCACCGCGCTGCTGACGACGGAGGGCTTCCGCGACGTCCTCGCCCTGGGCAACGAAAGCCGCTACGACCAGTACGACCTGAACATCGAGCTGCCGCGGCCGCTCGTGCCGCGGCGCTGGCGCCTGCCCGTCGCGGAACGGCTGGACAATACCGGCCGCGTGCTGCGCCCGCTCGACCGCGACGCCGTCGCGCGCCAGCTGGAATTCCTGCGCGGCGAGGGAATCGAGAGCCTCGCCATCGGCTTCCTGCACGCCTTCGTCAATCCGGCCCATGAGCAGGCGGCGGCTGAGATCGTCCGGCGCCTGTGGCCGGACCTGCCGGTCTCGCTCTCCTCCGAGGTCTCGCCGGAGATGCGGGAGTGGGAGCGCTTCTCGACGACCGTCGCCAACGCCTATGTGCAGCCGCTGATGGCGCGTTACCTGGGCCGGCTGGAGGATGGGCTGCGCGGCATGGGCCTCGCCTGCCCGCTCTTCCTCATGCTGTCGGGCGGCGGGCTGACGACGCTGGAGACCGCCGCGCGCTTCCCGATCCGGCTGGTGGAGAGCGGGCCGGCGGGGGGCGCCATCTTCTCGGCGCATGTCGCGCGGCAGCGCGGGCTCGGCCGCGTGCTCTCCTTCGACATGGGCGGCACCACGGCGAAGATCTGCCTGATCGACCACTACCGCCCGCAGGCCTCCCGCAGCTTCGAGGTGGCCCGCGTCGGCCGGTTCAAGAAGGGTTCCGGCCTGCCGCTGCGCATCCCCGTCATCGAGATGGTGGAGATCGGCGCGGGCGGCGGGTCGCTCGCCCAGGTGGATGCGCTCGGGCGCATCCAGGTGGGCCCGGAGAGTGCGGGCGCCGATCCCGGTCCCGCCTGCTACGGACGCGGCGGCACGCGGCCCGCCGTGACGGACGCCAACCTGGCGCTCGGCCGCTACGACCCGGCGCATTTCGCCGGCGGCGCGCTGCGCCTGCACCCGGATCGCGCGCGTGACGCGCTGGTCGCGGAGGTGGGCGGGCGGCTCGGCCTCTCGGCGGAGATGGCGGCGCTCGGCGTCGTCGAGATGGTGGACGAGACGATGGCGAATGCTGCGCGCGTCCATGCAATCGAGAGCGGCAAGGGGTTCGAGGAGCGGACGATGATCGCCTTCGGCGGCGGCGGACCGGTGCATGCCTGCCGCGTCGCGGAGAAGATCGGCATCCGCCGCATCCTGGTGCCATCCGGCGCGGGGGTGGGCAGCGCGATCGGCTTCCTGCGCGCGCCGGTGGCTTACGAGGTAGTGCGGAGCCTTTACCAGCGCTTCGCCAGCTTCGACCTCGCGGCGGTGAACGCGCTGCTCGCGGAGATGGTGGAGGAGGCGGCCGCGGTGGTGGCCCAGGGCAGCTTCGGCGCGACCACGGCCGAAAGCCGGCTCGCCTATATGCGCTATGTCGGCCAGGGTCACGAGATCGCGGTGACGCTGCCGGCGCGGGCGTTGACCGCTGACGATGTGCGCGACCTCCGCGCCGCCTACGACGCCGAGTACACCCGCTTCTACGACCGGCCCGTGCCGGGCAGCGATGTGGAAGTGCTGAGCTTCGCCGTGACGGTCTCGACAGTGCCGGAACAGGTGGAGCCGGCGGCGGCGGTGATGGACGCGCCCGCACCGCCGCCCGCGCGCCGCCAGGCGGTGCGCGACACCGCGACGGGCGAGACGGCTGAATGGCCGGTGCACGATCGCGCCGCCCTGGCGCCGGGGGCCATGCTGCGCGGCCCCTGCATCGTGGCGGAGGACGAGACGAGCACGCTGGTGGGAGCGGGGTGGACCTGCCGGGTGGACGGGCTGGGATACCTGGAGCTGGCGAGGGAGCCGCGATGAGCACGGAAGACACCGCGCGCCGCGAGCCGCGCATCGTCCGCATCTGGCGCGGGCGCACGCGGCGCGAGCGCGCCGACGAGTACGAGGCGTATCTCTACGAGGTCGGCATCAAGCCGCTGATCGAGAAGGCACTCGGCGTGCAGAATTTGCGCGAGGACCGCGGCGGGGAGACGGAGTTCGTGACCATCTCCTACTGGGCGAGCGTGGAGGACATGGCCGCGTTCACCGGCCGCGACCCCATGGCGATCCACCACCTGCCGCGCGACCCCGAATTCCTGATCGAGCTGCCCGAGGGCGTGCAGGTGCTGCGCCTTCTGAAGAGTCACGGCGCCACCGGCCGGATGGATCCCGTGCCATGAAGGAAACCGGCGCCCTCGCCACCATCCAGCGCCAGATCCAGTGGAACCGCCTGATCGCCGTGGTGGAGGAGCAGGCGCAGACCATGATCCGCACCGCCTTCAGCACGACGGTGCGCGAGGCCGGCGACCTCTCCGCCGGCATCTTCGACCTGCAGGGCCGGATGCTCGCCCAGGCGGTGACGGGCACGCCGGGCCATGTAAACTCCATGGCCGAGAGCGTCGGCCATTTCCTGGCGAAGTTCCCGGCGCACAGCATGCAGCCTGGCGACCACTACATCACCAATGACCCCTGGCTCGGCACCGGTCACCTGCACGACCTCACCGTCGTCACGCCGGCCTTCCGCAACGGCGCCATCGTCGGCCTCTTCGCCAACACCGCGCACGTCATCGACATCGGCGGCCTCGGCATGGGGCCGGAAGGCCGCTCGGTCTTCGAGGAAGGCCTCTACATCCCGATCGTGAAGTGCTTCGACGCGGGCCGCCCGAACGAGACCTTCTTCGACTTCATCCGCGCCGGCAGCCGCACGCCGGTCGAGCTCGAGGGCGATGTGTACTCCCTCTGCGCCTGCAACGATGCCGGCGCCAAGCGGCTCGTCGAGATGATGGACGAGTTCGGGATGGACAGCCTCGACCCGCTCGCCGCCTATATCTTCGAGAGCTCACTGCGCGCGACGCTCGAGGAGATCGCGCGCCTGCCGCGCGGCACCTACCGCGCCGAGATCCGTTCCGACGGCTACGAGGCGCCGGTCACGCTGCGCGCCGCCATGGCCATCCATGCCGACCGCATCGAGGTGGATTATGCCGGCACCTCCGGCCTCTCGACGCGCGGCATCAACGTGCCCCCCGCCTATTGCCGCGCCTATTCCTGCTTCGGCATCAAATGTGTCGTGGCACCCGAGATCCCGAACAACTGGGCGAGCCTCTCGCCCTTCCGCATGGTGATCCCGGAAGGCTGCATCCTGAACGCGCCGCGGCCCTATCCGGTCAGCGTGCGCCACGTGGTCGGCCAATTGCTGCCCGACCTGATGATGGGCTGCCTGCACCAGGCGGTGCCCGGGCGCGTGAATGCGGAAGGCTCCTCCGCGCTGTGGAACCCGCCGCTGCGTGGCGGCGCGCAGATCTCCGGCCAGGCGGCGGAGGTCGAGGATTTCGAGATCATCACCTTCAACTCCGGCGGCACCGGCGCGCGGCCGACCAAGGACGGGCTGGACGGCATCTCCTTCCCCTCCGGCGTGCGTACCATGCCGGTGGAGGCGACGGAGAACGTCGCCCCCATCGTCTTCTGGCGGAAGGAGCTGCGGCCGGACAGCGCGGGCGCAGGCCGCACCCGCGGCGGCTTCGGCCAGGTGATGGAGATCGGCGCGAAGAACGACGCCGAGTTCGCGGTGAACGCCATCTTCGACCGCGTTGCGAACCCGCCGAAGGGTCGCGAGGGCGGCGGCGACGGCGCACCCGGCTGGGTCGGGCTGGATGATCCGAACGGCACGCCGCTCCGCACCAAGGGCTTCCAGATCGTGCCCAAGGGGCGCCGCCTCGTGCTCAAGCTGCCGGGCGGCGGCGGCATGGGCGATCCGCGCCAGCGCGACCCGGCGCTGGTACGGCGCGACGTCGCCGACGGGCTGGTGAGCCCCGAGGCTGCACGCCGCCTCTACGGCGTGGAGACCTGAGCCGCGCGTGAGTGCAGCCGCACCGGCGCCGCACACTTCCCGGTTGCAGGCTGCGCGCGCGCGACGATAGGCTTCCCGCAAGGGCCGTCACCGGCCCATTTGCGGGAGGTCGTCCATGATGCTGGCACGCACCGTGCTCGGCGCCGTTGTGCTTGCGGCACTCGCCGGCGCCGCGCTCGCGCAGCCGCAGGACCGCATCCGCGCCGCGACCGCGGCAGTGGATGAGGCCCATATCCGCGCCAATGCCGCGACCGGCCGCGACTGGCCGAGCTACGGGCTGAACCATGCGGAGAACCGCTTCAGCCCGCTGCGCGCCATCAATGCCGGCAACGTCGCGCAGCTCGGCCTGGCCTGGTCCTACGACCTGCAATCGACACGCGGCGTGGAGGCGACACCGGTCACGGCCGGCGGCATCATGTACGTCACCGCCTCCTGGTCCGTCGTCCACGCGGTGGATGCGAAAACCGGCGCGCCGATCTGGACCTTCGATCCCAAGGTGCCGCGCGAACAGGGCTATCGCGGCTGCTGCGACGTGGTGAACCGCGGCGTCGCCCTCTGGCGCGGCAAGGTCTACGTGGCCTCCTATGACGGCCGGCTCTTCGCCCTCGATGCGGCGACGGGCAAGCCGGTCTGGGAACGCGATACCATCATCGACCGCTCGCATTCCTACACCGTCACCGGCGCGCCGCGCGTCTTCGCGGGCAAGGTCGTCATCGGCAATGGCGGGGCGGAGTTCGGTGCGCGCGGTTACCTCACCGCCTATGATGCCGAGACGGGCGAGCAGAAGTGGCGCTGGTTCTCCGTGCCCGGCGATCCGTCCAAGCCGCCCGAGGACGAGTCCATGGCGCGCGCCATGCGCAGCTGGGACCCCGCCGGAAGGTGGTGGGAGAGCGGCGGCGGCGGGACCATGTGGGACAGCATGGTCTACGACCCGGAGCTGCGCCTGATGTATGTCGGTACGGGCAATGGCAGCCCGTGGAATCGTGACCTGCGCAGCCCGGCGGGCGGCGACAACCTATACCTCGGCTCCATCGTCGCGCTGAATCCGGATACCGGCGCCTATGTCTGGCACTACCAGGAGACGCCGGGCGACCACTGGGACTTCACCTCTACCCAGCCGCTGATCCTCGCCGACCTCACGATCAACGGCCAGCCGCGAAAAGTGGTGCTGCACGCGCCGAAGAACGGATTCTTCTTCGTGGTGGACCGCACCAACGGCCGGTTCATCTCCGCGAAGAATTTCGTGGAGACGAACTGGGCGACCGGCTACGACGCCGAGGGACGGCCGATCGAGAACCCCGCGGCGCGCGACCGCACCAAACCCTTCGAGCCGATCCCGAGCGCCTTCGGGGCGCATAACTGGCACCCGATGTCCTTCAACCCGGAGACCGGGCTGGCCTACATCCCGGCGCAGGGCGTGCCGCTGACGCACACGCCCGACCCTGAATGGCGCTTCAACGCCAACCTGCCCGGGCGGGCACACAGCAACCTGGGCTGGAACCTGGGCTTCCTGCTCAACGCCATGCCACCCAAGGCGAGGCCGTTCGGCGCCCTGGTCGCGTGGGATCCCATCGCGCAGCGGGAGGTCTGGCGGCAGGACTACGCCTCGCCCTGGAATGGCGGCACGCTGACCACCGCGGGCAAGCTGGTCTTCCAGGGCACCGCGGATGGCCGCTTCCTGGCCTATGACGCGAAGACCGGGGCGCTGCTGTGGCAGACCCCGGTCGGCTCCGGTGTCGTCGCCGGCCCCGCGACCTTCGAGGTGGATGGCGAGCAGTACGTGGCGGTCGCCGCGGGCTGGGGCGGCGTCTACGGCATCGTCCAGCGGGCGACGGACCGCGTCGGTCCCGGCCGCGTCTACGCCTTCAAGCTTGGCGGCACCGCGCCCATGCCGCCGACCGTGCAGGCGGAGCGGCGGCCGCTGGTGAGCGGGATCGCCTACCGGGCGGAGGACGTGATTCCAGGCGCCAGCCTGTACGTTGCGAACTGCGCCTTCTGCCACGGCGTGCCGGGCGTGAACAATGGCGGCAACGTACCGAATCTCGGCTACTCCACCGCGGAGACCATCCGTAACCTGCCGGAGCTGGTGCTGAGCGGCGCGCTGACGGCGAATGGCATGCCGAATTTCAGCGGCAAGCTGGACCATGGCCAGCTGGAGCAGGTCCGCGCCTTCGTGCTGGGCGCGGCGGAGGCGGCGCGGAAGCAGTAG
>DASQVL010000732.1:0-9666 GCA_035640795.1 Crenalkalicoccus sp.
TCCTCGTCCCCGACCTGTTCTGGCGGCTGGAGCCCGGCGTCGAGCTCGAGGCCGACGAGGCCGGCCGGGCCCGCGCCCTCGCCCTGCGCACCCGCTTCGACGAGGCGCAGGGGATGCAGGACATCGCCGATGCCGCCGCCGCGCTGCGCGTGCGGCCGGAGCATCGCGGCAAGCTGGCGGCCATCGGCTACTGCCTGGGCGGCAAGCTCGCCTGGCTGGCCGCGGCCGATGGCGTGGCGGACTGCGCCATCGGCTATTACGGCGTCGGCATCGAGACGGCGCTCGACCGCGCGAAGGATGTCGCCGTGCCGGTGCTGCTGCATTTCGGCGCCGCGGACCCCTACGTGCCGCCGGCGGCGCGGGCCGCGATCCGCGCCGGGCTCCGCGGCCATGCGGGGATCGCCATCCACGACTATGCCGGCGCCGGCCACGCCTTCGCGCGGATCGGCACCGCGCATTACGACCGGCCGGCGGCGATGCTCGCCCATTCCCGCAGCATCGCCCTGCTGCGCGCGGAGATGGGGCCGCATTACGACCTCTCGGCGCTGTGGGACAGGCATTGCGAGCACGAGTTCGTCGCGCGCGACGTGGACGCCACCATGCGCACCATGGTGGCCGAGCCCTATGTGAACCACATCCCGGTCATGACGGGTGGCGTCGGGCAGAAGCACCTGGCGCGCTTCTACCGCCACCACTTCGTGCACGCGAACCCGGCCGATACGCGGCTGATCCCGGTCTCCCGCACCATCGGCGCCGACCGCGTGGTGGACGAGATGCTGTTCTGCTTCACCCATGACCGGGAGATCAACTGGATGCTGCCCGGCATCCCGCCGACCGGGCGGAAGGTGGAGATCCCGCTGGTCGCCATCATCCATTTCCGCGGCGACAGGCTGTTCAACGAGCACATCTATTGGAACCAGGCCTCGGTGCTGGTGCAGATCGGGGTGCTGGACCCGGCGAAGGTGCCGGCGGTGGCGGGGGTGGAGACGGCGCGGAAGCTGCTGGATCCCTCGCTGCCGTCGAACACGCTGATGCGGCGGTGGGAGAGGAGCGCAGGGTGACAGGTGGCCCTTGGGGGAGGAAGGGAGCGTCCCCTGCGGGGACCCCCAAACCCCCACCGCGGATTGCTCTCCGTCAGGACATCGGGCGTTCCGCGCCGGCTGGTGCGGCGGTGGCGTCCCTCCCGCGGCCCTGCCGCTGCGGCTTGTGGCGATCCGGCGCGCCCTGGCGGCGCGCGATCCCGATCCGCTGGACGAGCGTGTAGAAGGCCGGCGTGTAGAGCAGCCCGAACCCGGTGACGCCGAGCATCCCGCTGAACACGGCGGTCCCCAGCGACTGCCGCATCTCCGCACCAGCGCCGGTTGCGAGCACGAGCGGGGCGACGCCGAGGATGAAGGCGAGCGAGGTCATCAGGATGGGCCGCAGTCGCGTCTGCGCCGCGTGGACCGCCGCGTCTTCCGGCGTGCTGCCGCCATCCTGCCTTTGCCGCGCGAACTCGACGATCAGGATCGCGTTCTTGGCCGCCAGCCCGACCAGGACCACGAAGCCGATCTCGGCGAGGATGTCGATCGGCAGGCCGCGGAACAGCAGGCCGGTGACCGAGGCCAGCAGGCACATGGGCACGATCAGCACGACCGAGAGGGGCAGTTTCCAGCTCTCGTAATTGGCGGCCAGGACCAGGAACACGAACAGGGCCGCAGCGCCGAACACCAGGATCGTCGGCGTGCCCTTCTGCTCCTGCTGGTAGGCGATCTCGGTCCATTCGAAGCCGATGCCGTTCGGAAGGACCTGCCCGGCAAGGTCCTCCATGCGGCGCAGCGCCGTGCCCGTGGCGACGCCCGGCGCCGCGACGCCCTGGACTTCCGCCGCCGGAAACAGGTTGTAGCGCGGCACGCGATACGGAATCGTCGCGGCCCGCAGCTCCGCCACGGTTCCGATCGGCACCATCTCGCCCGCGGCGTTGCGCGCCTTCAGCCCGATGAGGTCCTGCCGGTCGCGCCGGAACCGGCCATCCGCCTGGACGATCACCTGGTAGGTCCGGCCGAGCAGATTGAAGTCATTCACGTACTGCGAGCCGAGGTAGACCTGCAGCGTCGAGAACACGTCGCTCGGCGTGAGGCCGACCTTCTCGGCCTTCAGGCGGTCGATATCCGCGTAGATCGAGGGCGATCCGGTGTTGAGCAGGGTGAACACGCCCGCGAAGGCAGGATCCGCGTTGGCCGCGGCGACCAGCGCCTTCGCCGCGTCCACCAGCGCCTGGGAACCGAGCCCTGCGCGGTCCTCGAGCATCATCTTGAAGCCCCCGGAATTGCCGATGCCCTGCACCGGCGGCGGGGGGATGGTCAGAACATAGGCGTCCTGGATCACCGACAGGCGCTTGCGCAGATCGGCCAGCACCGAGTTCGCGGTGACGCCCGGGAGGGAGTGGTTGTAGAGCGAGGGCAGCCCGGAGAAGATCGTCCCTGAATTCGATCCCACGGTGAAGGTGGTCGCATCGAGCCCCGCGAAGGGCGAGACGTGCTCGATGCCCCGCGTGTTCAGGATGATGTCGGTGGCCCGCTTCACCACCTCCTCCGTCCGCGCCAGCGAGGCGCCGGGCGGCAGCTGCAGCACGGTGATGAGGTAGCCCTGGTCCTGCTCGGGAATGAAGCCGGTCGGCGCGCGGCCGAATTCCAGGCCGGCGACGCCGATCAGCGCGACATAGCTTGCCACGACGACGACGAGGCCCCGCACCAGGCGGCGCGTCAGCCGGCCGTAACCCCGCGACAGCGCGTCGAAGCCCCGGTTGAAGCGGCCGAACCCGGCGGCCAGGAGCCGGGCCGGCCGACCGGGCCGCACGGCCCGGGCCGGCCCGTGATGCCCCTTGAGCAGCAGCGCGCACAGCGCCGGGCTGAGGGTGAGCGAGACGAAGCACGAGATCACGGTGGAGGCCGCGATGGTGACCGCGAACTGGCGGAAGAACTGCCCCGAGATCCCGGACAGGAAGGCCGAAGGGACGAACACCGCGCACAGGGTCAGGGCGATGGACACCAGCGCACCGCCGACCTCGTCCATCGTCCTGTGGGCGGCCTCCGACGGGGCCATGCCGGCGTCGATGTTGCGCTCGACATTCTCCACGACGACGATCGCGTCGTCGACGACGATGCCGACCGCCAGCACCAGCCCGAACAGCGACAGGTTGTTCAGCGAGATCCCGAGCGCGTACAGGATGATGAAGGTTCCGACGAGCGAAACCGGGATGGCGACCACCGGGATGATGGTGGCGCGCCAGGTCTGCAGGAACAGGAACACCACGCCGACCACGAGGAGGATCGCGACGAAGATCGTGGTCACCACCTCGCGCACGGATTTCGCCACGAAGATCGTCGGGTCGTAGATGATCCTGTAGTCGACGCCGGGCGGAAAGTCCTTCTTCAGATCCGTCATGGTGGAGAGGACTTCCTGCTCCACCTGCAGCGAATTCGCGCCGGGCTGGGCGAAGATCAGCAGCGGCAGGCCCTCGCTGCGATCGGTGTAGGCCGTCGACCCGTAGTCGGACGCCCCCACCTCCACACGGCCGATGTCGCGGATGCGGGTCACCCGCCCCCTGTCGTCGGACTTGACGATGATGTCGGCGAACTGCTCGGGCGTGGTCAGGCGGCCGAGGGTCTGGACGTTCATCTGGAAGGCCGCCGTCCCGGGAATCGGGGGCTGGTTCAGGACCCCGGCCGAGACCTGGATGTTCTGCGCGCGCAGGGCGTCCAGCACCTCGCTCGCGTTGAGGCGATAGGCGGCCACCTTGTCCGGGTCGAGCCAGATGCGCATCGCGTAATCGCGGGCGCCGAAGGGCTGCACATCGCCGACACCCGGCAGGCGCGCCAGCGCGTCCTTGACATGCAGGGTCGCGTAGTTCGACAGGTAGAGCGAATCCCGCGACGCGTCGGGCGAGAGCATGTGGACGGCGAGCAGGATGTTCGGCGTCGCCTTTCTCACCTGCACGCCGAGGCGCTGGACGTCGACAGGCAGGCGCGGCAGGGCGTCCTGCACCCGGTTCTGGGTCAGCATCTGCGCGACGTTGAGATCCGTGCCGATCCGGAAGGTCACGGTGATGGTGAGCTTGCCGTCGCCGGTGGACTGGCTGCTCATGTAGATCATGTTCTCGACGCCGTTGATCTGCTGTTCGAGCGGCGTCGCGACCGTCTGGCTGACAACCTCGGCAGACGCGCCGGGGTAGCTCGTGGTCACCTGGACGGTGGGCGGCACGATCTCCGGATACTGGGCGACCGGCAGCACGACCAGCGCGCCGAGGCCGATGAGCGTGATGAACAGGTTGACCACGACCGCGAGGATGGGGCGGTCGATGAAGCGGTGCGTGAAGCGCATGCCCGTGCCCCCTTCAGCCGCTGTCGCCGCCGGGATCGGGCGTGACGGTGCCGGCGACCGGCTCCACCCGCATCCCCGGACGGACCCGCGCCAGACCGTTGGTGATGACCTGGTCGGTCGGCTCGAGACCGCGCCGGACGATGCGCAGCCCCTGGTGGAGGCCACCGGTCTCGACCTGCTTCGCAGCGACCGTCCCATCCGCCGCGATGGTCATCACCAGCTCCCGCGCCTGGTCCGCGATGACCGCGGCGGCGGGCACCAGGAGGGCCGGCGCCGCGCTCCCCGTCGCCACGCGCAGCCGCGCGAATTGTCCTGGCGTGATGCTGAGATCCGGGTTGGCCACCGTCACGCGGGCATGGATCGTGCCGCTGCTCCGGTTCACGGCGTTGTCGATGAAGTCGAGCCTGCCCTGGCGGTCGAAGTGCCGGTCCCCGTCGAGGCTGATCGCAACCTCATCATCATGCTTCACGGCGCCCGGGTGGGATTGCTGGTAGGCCCGGTAATCGGCCTCGCTCATGTCGAAGTCGAGGTAGATCGGGTCGAGCGAGACCACCGTGGTGAGCAGTGTCGAGGCGTTCACGCCGCCGCGGCTGCCACTGACCAGGCTGCCCATGGAGACGAGGCGCGCGCCGATGCGGCCCGTGAAGGGCGCGACGATGCGCGAGAATTCGAGATCAAGCTGGGCGTCCCTGATGGCTGCCTTCGCGGTGTCGATGGCGGCCTGCGCGGCACGAAGCTCCGCGGCGCGCTGATCGACGGATTGGACCGTGCCGAAGCTGGAGAGCTTGAGCTGCTGGGCGCGCCAGAGCTCGGATTCGGCCAGCGTCACCCTCGCCTCGGCTGTCTTGAGCTGGGCGACGCTCTGGTCGAGCCTGATCTGAAAGGGCCGCGGGTCGATCGCGAAGAGCAGGTCGCCGCTGTGGACGATCTGGCCGTCCTTGAACGCGACTTCGGTCAGGGTGCCGCCGACCTGCGCGCGCAGCTCGACGCTGTTCACCGCCGAGAATTGCCCGAGGAAGCCGCTCGTTGCGGCGAGGGTCTGCTGCAGGGGGGCGCTGACCGTCACCTGCGGCGGCGGGGGCGGCGGCGCAACGGGCTCGCCGCGATGCCGCCAGGCCAGCCCGCCTGTCACAGCCGCCGCGACCGCCAGGCCGGCCAGCAGGAGGGTGCGCGGCCGGCGGTTGCGACGGATCCGCGGAGCTCCGTCCTCGATGACGCCCGAGCGCTCAGTGACGTCCGGCTCTGCCACGCCAATCTCGTTCATGCGTCAACCCTCAGCGGAGCACCGGCGCGATCGGAAGGCCGAAGGGCCCTGTGGACCCACCTCCGAGACCGCTCGGAAATCGGGCAGAGCCCGCCATTTCCCGCTGCCGCCCGCGGACCGGCGCAGCCGCGGTCCTGCCAGCACGTCTGGCCATGTTCGTTCGTCCCGGTTGAGATCGGTGGGGAGAGGCGGGGCCGCGCGAGACCTGCGATCGGCTTCGTGGGGTCAGGCCCGCTGGACGTTCAGGAGAAGCTTGCCGCCGCGCCGCAGGTGAGCGCGAGCATTCCGGCAGGACCGCCGAATCTTGAAATTCGGACTGCGCGTACCACCTGAGCCTCCATAATCATGGTGGGTCCTATCATTGGCGTTAGATAGAGACCGCCTTGAATGGTTCAAGGAGCTTCTGGGAGATGACCGACCGGTGAAAGTTTCGGGAGCGAAGGTCGCGGAGAATCGCGCCGCGCTCATCGCGACGGCAAAGCGGCTGATCCAGGAAAAGGGATTCGAGGGCGCGGGAGTCGCCGAGATCAGCCGCGAGGCGGGCCTTACGCAGGGCGCACTCTACTGCCAGTTCGGGTCGAAGGACGCTCTTGCGGCGGAGGCGTTCCGGAAGGCCTTCGCGGACGGCGCCGCGATCTGGAGCGGGCTCTGCGACAGCGCCACGGATCCCCTCTCGGCGTTTCTGGACGCATACCTGTCCGGGACGCATGTGGGGGAGGTCGGATCGGGCTGCGCCTTGGCGGCCTGCATCTCCGAGGTCAGGCGGCAGGACGAAGCGGTCGGCGCCGCCTTCGCCGACGGCTTCCGGGCGATGGTTGAGATGGTGCGAAGCGCGCTCCCGAAGGCGATGCCGCCGGAAGCGGCGCGGCGGTGCGCGCTCGCTCTCGTTTCCGCCCTGGTGGGGAGCGTCGCCATGGCGCGTGCCGTGGAAGCGACCGACCGGGACCTTGCGAGGGAGATCATCGCGGCTGCCAGGGAAGAGCTCGGACGTCTCGCGGCCGGGGCATCTCAGCCGTGCGCGGCACGGCCGAAATCGCCCTAGCCCAGCGCCTGCGGCACCCCGGGCGGCGGTGGACGCCGCTCCGGAATGGCCGGAAACGCTGCCATGCGCCCGCGAGTTAGTGATGGGGCACAGCGCCCGGAGGTCAGATGCCATGGCAGAGGCGAAGGCGAGGACGACCACGAACCACGACGAGATCCGCCGGTGGATCGAGGAGCGCGGCGGCAGGCCCGCGAAGGTGAAGGGCACCGAGGACGACACGGGCGAAGGCATCCTGAGGGTCGATTTCAACGAACCCGACGAGAAGCTGGAGCCGATCTCCTGGGAGGAGTTCTTCCGGACCTTCGAAGACCGGAAGCTTGCCTTCCTGCACCAGGACAGGACCGCGGACGGCAAGGTGAGCCGCTTCTTCAAGTTCGTCCGGCGAGAGGATGGCTGAGACACATGCCATCAAGGTCAGCATGCCTTCGCTAATCACGCCGCACCTCGTCAGCCGCCGGACCCTGGGCTCGGCGGGTCTTGCCATGTCCGCGCTGACCCTGCTGCCGGTGACCGGTGCGGTCGCCCAGCCGGCGCTGCTGCCGGCCACGCCGAGGCAGACGACCGGCCCCTTCTACCCGGTGGACTGGTCGGGCGACGTGGACGCCGACCTGGTCCGGGTGGCAGGCGAGGCGGCGCAGGCGCAGGGCACCGTGACCCACCTGCGCGGCCATGTGCTCGATCTGCGGGGCGAACCGATCGCCGGCGCGGTCATCGAGATCTGGCAGTGCGACGCATTCGGCCACTACCGCCACCCGCGCGACCGGCAGGACGGGCGCGACGCAGGCTTCCAGGGCCGCGGCCGCGCGGCGGTGGGGCCGGATGGCGGCTTCGCCTTTCGCACGATCCGGCCGGTCCCCTATCCGGGGCGGACGCCACACATCCACGTCGCGGTCGCAGCACCCGGTCGAGGTGAGCCGCTGGTGACGCAGCTCTATCTCGCGGACGAGCCGCTGAACGCGCGCGACGGACTGTTCAACGCTCTGCGCGACCAGCGCCAGAGGGATGCGGTGCTGCTGCGCCTTGAGCCTGCGGACCGCATCGAGCCTGGCGCCCTGCTCGCGATGCGCGACATTGTTCTGGGGTAATACCGCCCTGCCGATGGCACGCATCCTTTCGGGATCCGGACCCCGTCACCTGCTCGGCGATGCCTTGCTGTCGAGCATTCCATGCAGGTGCGCTGCTGCGACTTCGATGTCGAAGTGCTTGTATTGCCCGGCGCGGCTCTCCGCGGACAGCACGGCGCAGCGATGCACGTTTCGGAAATCCCCGTAGGGGAATTTGTAGTGCCGCTTCGTCTCCGCTCCGTGCGCGTCGTCGATGCCCAGGTGCCACTTCCCGTACTCTCTGAGTCCGTGCGCGCGGATGAACTCGTTCTCCTGCTCCGCGGTGGGCTGGTGCTCGCTCCAGGCGTCCCGTCCGTCGAGGATGAATCGGCCCTCCTCGATCAGCGTCTTGGCATGCGCAAAGCCGGTCCTGTTCAGGGTCACCGCCATGGTCCTGCCTCTTCGGCTCAGCCATTGGGGAGGTCGCCTCCTGCCGGCGCGAGGTGACGCCCGAACCAGTCGCGGGCGAGTCGCGCCACCTCGTCAAGCGCTCCAGGCTCCTCGAAGAGGTGGGTCGCGCCGGGGATGATCACCAGCCGCTTCTCGCAGCGTAGCCGCTCGAGCGCGGCCCGGTTCAGCTCGATCACCTGGCGGTCATTGCCGCCGACGATGAGCAGCGTGGGCGCGCGGACGCGTGCCAGGGCCGGCCCCGCCAGGTCAGGGCGCCCGCCCCGCGACACCACGGCGCCGACCACCTCCGGGCGTTCGGCCGCGGCCACCAAGGCGGCGCCGGCGCCGGTGCTGGCGCCGAAGTATCCGATGCGGAGCTCACGCGTGCCAGGGTTCCCGTCGACCCAATCCGTGGCGTGGACCAGCCGCTCGGCCAGGAGGCCGATGTCGAAGCGCAGCGCCGCCGTCCTCGCGTCGACCGCCTCCTCCCGCATGGTGAGGAGGTCGATCAGCAGGGTCGCCAGCCTGGCCTCGTTGAGCAGCCGCGCCACATGGCGGTTGCGTGGACTGTGCCGGCTGCTCCCGCTGCCATGCGCGAACAGCACGAGGCCACGAGCGCCTTCCGGCAGGTTCAGATCCCCCTCGAGCGTCACTGGACCCGCCGGCACCCGGACCGGATGATGCGCGACGCTCCACGATGTCGGTCCACCCATCTGCCTTGGCCTTGCCTAGACGCCGAAGGGGAAGGTCTCGGGTGGCTCGCCCGCCTCCCATTCGGCGCTGTACTCGAGCGGTTCGACCGCCCGCGTCTCGTCGAAGTGCAGCACGGCGTCGAACTGGTCCGGGAGTCGCGCCCCGAAGTAGTGGCTCGCCCGCTCGGTCTCGGGCCGATAGATCACCCCGATCGCGCGCTCGAGCCGCTGGGCACGCAGGCCGTCCGTCGCGCCGCCGCCGCTCCGCAGGGTGAGCAGGAACCTGTCGGGCCGCGCGTCGTGGAAGAGCGCCTCATAGCTCCCGGCGAGCGCCGGCCGGACACGCTTGCGCTCGGCCGGTCCGTCCCAGTTGGAAGCCGCCGTGACGGTGCCGTGGTGCGTGGTGAAGCCGACCAGCACGGCCTCGCGGCCATGCCTCTCGCGCACGAGCTGGCCCAGGTTCAGCTCGCCGCGCCGGCCCATCTCCGTCGCCCGGGCGTCGCCCAGGTGCGAATTGTGCGCCCAGAGGGCGATTTTCGCGCGCGCGCCCCGCCGGCCGAGGTACCCGACCAGCGCATCCAGCGTCTCGGCCATGTGCCGGTCGCGCAGGTTCCACGACGACACGTCCTCGAAGTACATCGAGCGGTAGTAGGCCTCGGCGTTCTTCACCAGACGGGCGTTCTGCTCGACGTAGAAGAGCTCGTCATCGGACACGCGCCCGTCGTGTCGCGCCTGCTCCGCGGCCCGGCGCTGCAGCTCGACGAGCTGGCTCACGACCTCGCGCTCGCACGACCTGGCGTGACCCGAGCCGAC
>DASQVL010000733.1:0-2655 GCA_035640795.1 Crenalkalicoccus sp.
GGCGGCGTCCGCGTGGGCGCGGGCGCGCTGGTCGGCGCCGGCGCCGCCTGCCGGCCGTATCTCCGCATCGGCGACGGCGCGGTCGTCGGCGTCGGCGCGGCGGTGACGGCGGACGTGCCGCCCAGCACCGTGGTCGGAGGCGTGCCGGCGCGGCCGCTGCGCTGACCCGCGGGCTGGCCGTCCTTCGCCGCCGCCTTTAGGCTCCGCACCCAGGCGGGAGGAAACAGGACCTTGCAGCACGCATCCGCATCATTCGAAACCGACGGCCTGGAGGGGCTGCGTGACCCGGCCACGCTCCGCCGCGTGCTCTCGCCGAGGAGCGTCGCGGTGGTCGGCGTCTCCGCCGAGCCCACCGGATTCGGCGCGCGCGTCGTGACGAACCTCGTGAACTTCCAGGGCCCGGTCTGGGCGATCAACCCGAAATACGCCAGCGGCGAGCTGCACGGCCGGCCCTGCCTCGGATCCCTCGCCGAGCTGCCGCAGGCGCCGGACTGCGTGCTGCTGGCGCTGCCGCGCACCGGCATCGCGCCGGCGATCGAGGCCTGCATCGCGAAGGGCGCGGGCGGCGCCATCGTCTTCGCCTCCGGCTATGGCGAGACCGGCATCCCGGAGCGCATCGAGGAGGAGGCGCGCCTCGCCGCCCGCGTGCGGGAGGCGGGGCTGCCACTGGTCGGCGTGAACTGCCTCGGCATCGTGGACCATGTGCTGAAGGCGGGCGTCACCTTCATGCCGGAATACCCCCGGATGGTGGCGCCGGCCGAGGGTGTCGCCATCACCAGCCAGTCCGGCGCGCTGGGCTACGCGCTGATGCAGGCAGCCGAGCGCGGCTTCTCGGTCTGCCACATGACGACCGCGGGCAATGCCACCGACCTCGATGTCTGCGACCTCGCCGCCTACCAGCTTTCCATGCCGGAATGCCGCTGCGTGGCCCTCGCGGTGGAGGGCCTGCGCGACGGGCGGCGCATCGCGCTGCTCGGCGAGGCGGCGGCGCGCGCCGGCAAGCCGGTGGTGGTGCTCAAGCTCGGCCGCGGGGAGGCCGGGGCGGCCGCCGCCATCTCCCACACCGGCTCGCTCGCGGGCAGCGCCGCCGCTTGGTCCGCCGCCTTCCGCCGCGCCGGCCTGGTCGAGGTGGAGGATTTCGACGCGCTGCTGGAGACCGCGGCATTTTTCGCGAAGAGCGGCGGCGCGCCGCGCGCGCGGGGAGTTGCCATCGTCACGCCCTCCGGCGGCGCCGGCATCATGGCGGCCGACCATGCCGAGGCGCTGCACCTTTCCATGCCACAGCCATCGCCGGAGACGGAGCGCGTGCTGCGCGCCGCGATCCCCGATTTCGGCGCGCCGCGCAACCCCTGCGACCTGACCGCGCAGGTGGCGACCAACCCGGCGAGCTATGACGAGTGCCTGGACGCCATGCTGGACGACCCGCAATACGGCGTGCTGGTCATCCCGATCGTCTACTCCCATCACGCAACCACGGCAGTGCGTATGGCGCAGACGCAGAAGGTCGCGGCGCGGCACGGCAAGCCGGTCTGCATCGCGTGGATTCCGGAGCAGCTGGAAGGCCCCGGCGTGGTGGCGGCGGAGGCGATGCCGGAGCTCGCGGTGTTCCGTTCCATGCGGCGGCTGATGAACGCCATCCGGCTCTGGCAGGGCTACCACGCGCCGCGCGCGGCACCCGCTGAGGTCCAGGGCGGCGCGGTCGCCTTGCCGCCCAGCCCCTGCGTGCTGGCCGAGGCGGAGGCGAAGGCGCTGTTCGCCCGCGCCGGCGTGCCGACAGTGGAGGAGCGCCGCGCCGCCGATGCGGAGGCTGCCGTCGCGGCGGCGGAGGCGCTCGGCTTCCCCGTCGCGCTGAAGCTCGACAGCCCGGACATCGCGCACAAGACGGAAGCGGGCGGCGTCGCGCTGAACCTGGCGGACGTCGCCGCCGTGCGCGCGGCCTTCGACGCCATCCTGGCCGCCGCACGCCGCTACGACGCCAGGGCGCGGCTCGATGGCGTGCTGGTGCAGCGCATGGCGCCCAAGGGCGTCGAGCTGATCCTCGGCACCCGGCGCGACCCGCAATTCGGGCCGATGCTGCTGGTCGGCACCGGCGGCGTGCAGGCGGAGCTGTGGCGGGACGTCGCGCTTGACCTCGCGCCGGTCAGCCCGGCGCGGGCGGAGGAGATGCTGCGCAGCCTGCGCGGTTTCCCGCTGCTCGATGGGTTCCGCGGCGCGCCGCGCGCCGACCTTGCCGCGGTGGCGCGGGCGGTCGCCGCCTTCTCGCAATTCGTCGCTTCCGCCGGCCCGCGGCTGCAGGAGGCGGAGATCAACCCGCTGATCGCCGGCGCGTGGGGCTGCCTCGCCGTGGACGGGCTGGTGCGGGTCGGCTGAGCGGGGCGCAGCGATCCGGCCCGCCGATACGGCCGGATCCCGCTGCCCCGGCCCTGGCGCGCAGCGCCCCTGCGTGCACGCGCTGCTGCGGACGGAGTTCCCGGCACCGCTGCCGGAGATTGAGGTGGCGACATCGCCGCGCGGCGGGAGGCCGAGACGAAGCTGCGCGCAACCCAGGCGGAGCTGTTCCGGGTGGCGCGCATCAACGCCATGGGCGCAATGGCCACGGCGCTGGCGCATGAGCTGAACCAGCCGCGGAGCGCGGCCGCCAATTTCGCCGCCGCC
>DASQVL010000734.1:0-3535 GCA_035640795.1 Crenalkalicoccus sp.
GGAGGTGATTGAGGCGGCTTGCCCGATGCCGACGCCGGTTGATCCGGGGTAGGCGTGGGTTGCCCTTGAGGGAGGAGGGGAACCTCCTCCCCCAAGACCCCCTCCGCCCGTTTTCTGATCCCTTTTGTGGCGCGCTTGCCCAATCGTCTCGGGCCTGCCCAAAACCTGTTTCCCAGTTCGGCTGAAAGCGGGCCGTTTCCCCGCCCCGGCCGAATTCCCGAACGGGCCGCGCGCAGCCGCGGTCAAGGGTGGCCGCAGGCCACCGCGCAGCGGCGCGCAGCGCCCTTGACCACGGCGAGCACGGCCCGACGCTCGACGAAAGCCGGGCCCTACCTGAACACCGGCGGCGCCGTATCGTATTGCAGATCCGGCAGCGGCACCTCGATCCGCACCTTGCTCGGATCCACCTTCGGCCCCTTCTCCAGCCAGTAGGTCACGCTCGCCGGCCAGAAGATGACGATCGCCACCAGGATCAGTTGCAGCCCCACCCACGGGATCGCCCCCCAGTAGATGTCGGAGGACTTCACCTCCTTCGGCGCGATGCCGCGCAGGTAGAACAGCGCGAAGCCGAAGGGCGGATGCATGAAGCTGGTCTGCATGTTCACGCAGAGCAGCACGCCGAACCAGACGAGATCGATGCCGAGCTTGGCCGCGACCGGCGCCAGCAGCGGGATGACGATGAAGGCGATCTCGAAAAAGTCGAGGAAGAAGGCCAGGAAGAAGACGAACAGGTTGACGAAGATCAGGAAGCCCACCGGCCCGCCGGGCAGGTGGGAGAGCAGGTGCTCGATCCAGAGCGCGCCGTCCACGCCCTGGAAGACCAGGCTGAACACGGTCGCCCCGATCAGGATGAAGATCACCATCGCCGTGATGCGCATGGTGTTCTCCATCGCCTGGCGCAGCAGCGGCCAGGTGAAGCGGCCGTTGATCACGGCGAGCACCCCGGCGCCGACCGCGCCCATCGCCCCCGCCTCGGTCGGCGTGGCGAGGCCGAGGAAGATCGTGCCCAGCACCAGGAAGATCAGCACGATGGAGGGCACCATGCCCTTCAGCACGCGCCACCACAGCGACCAGCCGCGCTCCACCAGCGCCTCATCCGGCAGCGGCGGCACGCGATGCGGCGCGAAGATCGAGACGGCGACGATGAAGCAGATGAAGAGCAGCACCTGCAGGATCGAAGGCCCGATGGCGCCCGCATACATGTCGCCGACCGACCGGCCGAGCTGATCGCCCAGCACGATCAGCACGAGGGAGGGCGGGATCACCTGCGTGATGGTGCCGGAGGCCGCGATGACGCCGGTCGAGATGCGCATGTCGTAGCCGTAGCGCATCATGATGGGCAGGCTGATCATGCCCATGGCGATGACCGAGGCCGCGACCGTCCCCGTGATGGCGCCCAGGACCGCGCCCACCAGGATGACCGCATAGGCGAGGCCGCCCGGGATCTTGCCGAAGAGCTGCCCCGTGCCTTCCAGCAGGTCCTCGGCCAGCCCGCAGCGCTCGAGGATCGCGCCCATCAGGGTGAAGAAGGGGATGGAGAGCAGCAGCTCGTTCGACAGGATGCCGAAGACGCGCAGCGGCAGGTTGCCGAGATAGGCCTCCGTGAAGAAGCCGAGCGAGATCGACAGGAAGCCGAAGAACAGGCCGGTGGCGGCCAGGCTGAACGCCACCGGGAAGCCGATCAGCAGGAACACCACCAGGCCGCCGAACATGATCGGCGGCATCGTCTCGAGGCTCATCGCCGCGCGCCTCTCACTGCTCGGGCCGGTGGTATTCGACGACCACCTCGCCCTCCGGCCGGATGCCGCGGAGCAGCGCGATGCGCTTGATGAGCTCCGAGACCCCCTGCAGGCAGAGCAGCAGGAAGCCCGCCGGCAGCAGCAGCTTCACCGGCCAGCGCAGCAGCCCGCCCGCATTGGGCGAGCCCTCGTCGCGCAGGAAGCTGTCGAGGAAGAAGGGCCAGGTCATCCAGGCCAGCAGGATCATCGCCGGCAGCATGAAGAAGATGAAGCCGAGCACGTCCACCCAGAGCCGGGCGCGCGGCC
Source organism: Crenalkalicoccus sp. (assembly GCA_035640795.1). GTDB lineage: Bacteria > Pseudomonadota > Alphaproteobacteria > Acetobacterales > Acetobacteraceae > DASQVL01. The sequence continues at coordinate 2,046 of DASQVL010000734.1, forward strand.
CCATGGCGCCGTAGAGCAGGTCCACCCGGACATGCTCGTTGCGCAGCAGGGTGTAGGAGGCGCCGAGCATGACGGTCGCCGCGAAGAAGTACCACTGCACCTCGAGCCAGGCGTTGGAGCTGTAGTCCAGCCCGTAGCGGATGAAGGCGTTGCCCGCGCTGATCAGGCAGGAGAGCAGCACGGCCCAGTCGGCGATCCTGCCGACCCCCGTGCTGATCCGGTCCACCACGCGGGTATAGGCGAGCAGGGGACCCATGCGGCCCTCCCCCCGGTTACTGCGGGCGCCGCTGCTCCTGCGCCTGCATGAAGTAGACGAAGTTCTCGAAGCTGTTCTCGCTCACCCGGAACCACTGGTACTGGACGTCGCGGAACTGCCGGAACGGCTCGTAGATGCGCTTGAAGCGCGGGTTCTGCGCCGCCGTCTCCTCGTACAGCTCATGCGCCGCCTTGTAGCAGGCCTGCAGCACCTCCCGCGGGAAGGCGCGCAGCTGGGTGCCGCCGGCGACCAGGCGCTTCAGCGCCTGCGGGTTCTGCACATCGTACTTCGCCATGGTCTCGAGCGTCGCGTCGCGGCAGGCACTCTCCAGCACGTCCCTGTAGAGCTGGGGCAGCTCCGCGAGCTTCGCCTTGTTCGCGTAGAGGGAGAGGTTCAGGTTCCCCTCCCACCAGCCGGGGAAGTAGTAGTACTGGGCGACGCGGTTGAAGCCGAGCTTCTCGTCGTCATAGGGCCCGACCCATTCGGCGGCATCGATCGTGCCCTTCTCCAGCGCCGGGTAGATGTCGCCGCCGGCGATCTGCTGCGCCACGACGCCGAGCTTCTGCAGCACGTTGCCGGCGAAGCCGCCGATGCGCATCTTCAGGCCCTTGAGGTCCTCCGGCGACTTGATCTCCTTGCGATACCAGCCACCCATCTGCGCGCCGGTATTGCCGCAGGGGATGGAGACGATGTTGTAGCCGTCGAAGAACTCGCGCAGCAGCTCCCGCCCGCCGCCCTGCAGCATCCAGGCGTTCATCTGGCGCATGTTGAAGCCGAAGGGGACGACGCCGTCGAAGGCGAAGGTCGGGTCCTTGCCGACGAAGTAGTAGCTGGCGGTGTGCGCGGCATCCACCGTGCCGTTCTGCACCGCGTCCGCCACCTGCAGGCCGGGCACGATCTCGCCCGCCGCGAAGACGGTGATGCGGAACTTCCCGTCGGTCAGCGCGGCGACGCGCTTCGCCATGTAGTCCGCGGCGCCATAGATGGTGTCGAGCGATTTCGGGAAGCTGCTGGCGCAGCGCCAGCGGACCTCCGGCATGGACTGGGCGAGGGCGGGGGCGGCCAGCGCCGTGGTGCCCGCCAGCGCTCCGCCGGCGACAAAGCGGCGCCGTTGCATTGGGGAAGCCTCCTCCCTGGAAAACACTTCTCGGACGTGGCCGATGCCCGACGGCACCGTAGCGGTGCCTCCCTACCGTCAGCCGGGCGTGATGTTAAGGGGTGGCGCGCGGCCCCG
>DASQVL010000735.1:0-5210 GCA_035640795.1 Crenalkalicoccus sp.
TTCCTGACCGCGCGCGACATCGGCGGCACCGACGTGCTGGGCGGCGTCACCAGCGACCTGCTCGCGCAGATCCGCCTCGGCACGGTGACGCTCGCCCCGGGCAGCGTGGTCCAGATCACCGGGGAGGCCGGCGCGGACCAGGTGGTCTATGACAGCGCGTCCACGCCCTTCCTGCAGAGCCGCCTTGCCTTCACCGGCAGCGCCTTCCTGGCGCAGCAGGGCGCCATCGTGCAGGCGCCGGCGGCGAGCCTCCGCATCTCCGGCGACCTGCCGCGCTTCTTCGACTCCGTCCAGGTCGGCGGCGCGACCATCGGCGACTACCAGAGCCTCGGGCGGATGCAGCTCGCCGTGCTCGACCGCGACGCGGTGATCGACGTCAGCGGCCTCAAGAACATCGAGGTCCCGGTCTCCCGCAACCTGATCCAGGTGCTGCCCTTCCGCAACGAGCTGCGCGACGACCCGCTGCAACGTGACGGGCTGCTCTACCAGTCGGCGCAGCGCCAGCAATCCATCACCGTGGATACCCGCCTCGGCACCAGCCTGTTCGACTGGCAGCCCACCGCGCTCGGCCGGGCGCGCAGCGTGCAGGAACGCCAGGGCTTCGGCGGCTCCGTGCAGATCGTGGCGGAGCGGGTGTTCACCCTCGCGGGCTCGCTCATCGACGTCTCCGGCGGCACGCTCGCCTACCAGGGCGGGCTGCGGCCGGCGGAGACGCGCCTCGTCGGCGCGGATGGCCGCATCTATCCGGTCAGCACGGCGCCGCAGGACGTCACCTATGTCGGCTATGCCGGCCAGTTCAGCCGCTACCAGCAGCGCTGGGGGCTGTACGAGACCTGGTCCTCGCCCCTCGCCGCCCGCACCCAGATCCACGAGCCGGGCTATGTCGAGGGCTTCGACGCCGGCTCGGTGACCATCACGGGGCGCTTCTACGGGGATGGCGTCATCCAGGGCAGCGCCATCACCGGGCCGCGCCAGGCGCAGGCGGCCCGGGCGAATGACGGCGACCCGCAGAGCACGACCGACCTGCCGAATGGCGGGTCGCTGACCTTCCTCGCGGAGCCGTTGAACGCCAAGGGCACGCCGCAGCCGCGCGTCGATGCCAACAACCTGCCGGTCGCGAACGGGCCCGGCGCGCTGGTGAACCCGACCTTCGTCGAGACCACCTCGCCCGCCCTGCCGGAGGATTTCGTCGCGCGGCTGGTCCGCGACCCCGCCCAGCCGGCAAGCGGCGATGCGCGCTACGCGCTCCAGGGCGGCCCGCTGCCGGTGGGGCGCTTCGACAGCCAGATCTCGGCCGCGAACATCGTGAACCGCGGCTTCTCCAGCGTGAGCGTGGCGGCGGAGGGCCGGCTGACGGTCGCGGCCGGCGTGACGCTCAGCCTCGCGCCCGGCAGCAAGGCGGGCTTCACCGCCAATGCCTGGAGCGCCGATATCCAGGGCAGCATCGTCGTCCCGGGCGGCCGCATCTCGATCACCACAAATGCCGGGGACCGGATCACGGCGGTGGCGGAGACGCTGGCGCAGCCGCGCGTCTCGCTGCTGCCGACCCAGGCGCCGAAGCCGGGCACCGCGCCGCTCGACGGCGCCATCCGGGTCGGGCCGGGTGCCACCCTCTCCACCGCCGGCCGCTGGGTGAACGACTATCTGGTGGCGCTCTCGGGCGGCGGCGATCCGGGCGGCTCCGCCTTCATCGATGGTGGCAGCATCAGCCTCACCACGCGCTACTCGCTGGCGATGGCGGGCACGCCGGACCTGCTGTTCGGCACCGGGCTCGGCGGCGTGCGATATGCCGCCACGGCGATCGCCGGGCGCGACATCATGCTGGCCACGGGCAGCGTGCTCGATGTCTCGGGCGGCGGTTATGTCTCGACCTCGGGCGCCACCACGGCCGGGCGCGGCGGTGCGCTCGCCCTCACGACCTTCGCCGCCGCCGCCGCCACGCCCACCGGCTACGCGCTGGCGCAGCTGCCGATCGACCCGAATGCCGGGGCCTACATCGCCGGCCGCCCGAGCACCGTGCTCGACCAGGGCGCGACGCTGCTCGGCCATGGCACGGCGGCGCCGGGCGGCGGCAGCGCCAACGGGCTCGGCGGCAGCCTCTCCATCACCGTGCCCGGCATCGTGATCGGCCGGGCAGCGACGGCGGAGGAGGTGGCGGCCGGCGCCCTCTCCCTCGACCCCGCGACCTTCGCGGCGGAGGGGTTCGCCAGCATCAGCCTGACCGCGACCACCGGCGGCGGCCTGCCATTGCCGCAGGTCCCGGGCGGCCGGATCACCCTGGCGCCGGGCGCGGTGATCGCGCCGGTCGCCGCGGCGCGCCTGCTGGATGCGCGCAGCCGCACCGCTCCGACCGGCAGCCCGGCCGGGGACTGGTCCACCATCGAGGTGCCGGACCCGACCGACCGCTCGCCCACCCGGCTCACCCTGAAGGCACAGAACGGGCTGGATGCCGGGGATGCCGCGACGACGATCCTCGCCGATCCGGGCGCCGCGCGCTCCGACAGCCAGGCTCTGATCGCGCTGTCGAGCCCGACGGGCATCCTCTGGCGGGGCACGCTCTCGGCGCCGGCCGGCAGCATCAGCCTGACCGGCACCGGCTCGGCCGACTCGATCGGCGTGCGGAACACCCTGGGGCAGCCGGAATTCGAACTGGTGCCCTTCGACCCGGCGCAGGCGATCTGGATCGCCGACACCGCCCGGCTGCTTGCCCCCGGCGTGGCCCAGGCCGTGGTGGATGCGCGCGGCCTGCTGCGCGGCAATGTCCGCGCCGGCGGCGCGATCAGCCTGAACGAGGGCCGCGGCTACCTGGTGGTCGCGGCGGGCGCGGTGCTCGACGTCAGCGGCGTCACCGGCATGACGACGCAGCTGGCGGCGGGCACCGGCGCGCTGAGCGACCGGGCGACGAGCCTCGCCCTGCCCGGCGATGCCGGCGCCATCAGCCTGCGCGGCGCGCGTGGCGCCTACCTGGATGGCACGCTGCTGGGGCAACCGGGCGGCAGCGGCGCCAAGGGTGGCATGCTGACGCTGGACGGCTCGCCGGTCTCCCTGCAGCCCTATGCCGGCCTGGCCAGCTCGGTGCCGCCGCTGCAGGGCGGGACCGCGCCGATCGGCATCCTGGTGCGGTCCGACGGGCCGACGCTGCCCGAGGGCGATGCCCCCGGGCGGCCGGTGGACCCGACGCTGCGGCGGGACCCGGTGACCGGCCTCTATTCCGGCGGACAGTATACGGACCGCAGCATCCTGGCGACGGCACGGCTCGCCGGCAGCGGCATCGAGAGCGTCTACCTGAAGGCGGGCAACACCGCCGCGGTGCTGGCCGACGGCACGCGGGACGGCGGCGCGGTGGTGTTCCAGGGCCCGGTCACGCTGGCAGCCGGGCGGCAGGTGCAGATCGAGTCGCCGGTGATCGGCACCTGGAGCGGCTTCGGCGTCACCGCCACGGCGGCGGCGCGCATCGCGGCCCCCTATGTCGTGCTGGACAGCGGCGTCGGGCAGGGCGGCGTCGCCAACACCCTCAAGATCCCGAACTGGGCCGCCACGCTCGCCGGCAGCCTGCGCGTCGATGCCGGCGTGCTCGACCTGTTCGGCGGCGGCGGCCTCGGCCTGTTCGGCCCCGCCCGGGCGACGCTGGCGAGCGCCAGCGACATCCGCTTCCTCGGGGTCGGTGCGACCGCCAGCACCAGCACCAACACGAATCTGGAGTCGATCAGCCCGGCGCGCATCCTGCTCTGGGCGCAGGGCGACCTGACGCTGCAGGCGGCGCAGCTCTATCCGACGACCGGCGCCGACGTGACCATCCAGGCCTATGGCGGGCCCGGCGAGGCGGGGCGGCGGAGCCTCACCATCCAGGGCCTCGGCGGCCCGGCGCCGGCGGTGCCGTTTTCGGTGGGCGGCACGCTCAGGCTGCTGGCGGACAGCATCGTGCAGGGCGGCGTGGTGCGGGCGCCGGAAGGCGTGCTGCAGTTCGGCGCCACCGATCCCGCCGCGGCGGTGCAGACGCGGAGCGTGCGCTTCCTGCCGGGCAGCCTGACCTCCGTCTCGCTCGAGGGCGGCAGCGCGCCCTTCGGCGTGCTGCGCACCGACCAGACGCCGACGGCGCTCTCCCTCCGCGTCAGCGACGTGCTGAACACCTCGGTCACCATCGGCGGCCTCGCCGCCCTGCCGGAGAAGAGCATCACCATCGGCGCGGCCGCCGCGCCGGTGCAGGAGGTGGCGATCGGGGCGGGCGCCGTGCTCGACGCCTCGGGCGGCGGCCAGCTCATCACCTACCAGTTCGTGCCGGGTCCCGGCGGCTCGCGCGACGTGCTGGCGCGCGCGGTCCACACGACCGCCGTCGGCCAGGGTGTGACGGCGAGCAACTATCAGTACGCCGATCAGCGGGACGTCTACGCGATCATCCCCGGCGCCCAGGCCCTCGCCGCGCCCTATTCGCCCTTCATCACCGACAGCGGCAGCACGCTCGGCCGCGGCAGCGTCACCTCGCTGGCGGGCAGCTACTCGGCGAGCGGCGCGCAGCCCTATGTGGGCGACCGGATCACCATCGGCGCCGGCGTGCCGGGCCTCGCTGCCGGCACCTACACCCTGCTGCCCGGCCGCTACGCCATCCTGCCCGGCGCCTATCGCGTGGTCATCGCGCCGAACAGCGCGGCGCCGCGGCTGGAAACGCCGCTGGCCGCCGCCATCGCCAACCCGGATGGCAGCACCACGCTGAGCGGCTGGCGCAGCATCGCCGGCACCGGCGCGGTGGAGGCCCGGTCGAGCCTGGTGCAGGTCTCTCCGGCCAGCAGCTGGACGCGCTACACCCAGCTCAACCTGCAGAGCACGGACAGCTATTTCCGCTCGGCCGCGCAGCGCCAGGATACGCTGCTGCCCCGGCTCGTCGCCGATGCCGGCACGCTCGCCATCGCCGCGGCGGACCGGCTGGTGCTGGACGGCACCACGCGCTTCGCGATCGGCGAGCAGGGGCGGGGCGGCCTCGCCGAGATCACGGCGACGCGCATCGCGGTGACGCCGGGCGGCGCGCCCTTCGCGGACCCCAGCTACCTGGCCGTCAGCGATGCCGGCCTTTCCCGGCTCGGCGCCGAGACAGTGATCCTCGGCGGCACGGTGACGCGCTCGAAGGATGGCACTGCGCTCGCGGTCAGTGCGCAGGGCATCACCGTCGCGTCCGGCGCCGCGCTGTCCGCGCCGACGCTGGTGCTCGTCGCGGG
>DASQVL010000736.1:0-6307 GCA_035640795.1 Crenalkalicoccus sp.
TCGAGGCTCTCCAGCGCGATGCGCTCGCCGCCGACCTCGCGCCCGCGGCCGAGCGCCGCTTCGCCCCCCGACACCAAGGCTATGTCGGTGGAGGTGCCGCCCATGTCGAAGGTGACGAGGTCCTCGCCCGCACCACGGCGAGCCAGCGCCACCGCCGCAGCGACGCCACCGGCGGGGCCAGACAGCGCGGTGCCGACCGCCAGCCGCGCCGCCTCCTCCACCGGCGCGACGCCGCCGTGGCTGAGGATGACGAAGAGCGGCCCGCCGAACCCCGCCGCGCGTAGCCGCTCGGCCAACCGCGCCAGGTAGCGGGAGACGACGGGGCCGACATAGGCGTTCACCGCCGTGGTGCTGAAGCGCTCGAACTCCTTGATCTGCGGCAGCACGTCTGCGGACTGCGTCACGTAGAGGCCGGGCAGGGCGGCGGCGACAGCCGCGGCGGCCGCGCGCTCGTGCGCCGGGTTGCTCCAGGCGTGCAGGAAGGCGATGGCGACGGCCTCCACCCCCTCCGCCCGGAGGGCCTCGATCGCGGCCTCAAGCGAAGCCGGGTTCAACGGAGCGACCACGCTGCCGTCGGCGCGCAGGCGTTCGCGCACGGGTATGCGGAGGCGGCGCGGCACCAGCGGCGCGGGGGGCGGCAGGCGCGTGTCGTAGCGCTCGGGCTTCAGCCCCTCGCGCATCTCCACCACGTCGCGGTGGCCCTCGGTGGTGAGCATGGCGACGCGCGCGCCGCGGCGCTCCAGGAGAGCGTTGGTGGCCACGGTGGTGCCGTGGACGATGCGCGCGGTCCGGCCGAGCAGCTCCGGGAGCGGCAGGCCGAGCACGGCGGCGAGGTTCTCCAGGCCAGCGAGGACGCCTTCGCTCTGGTCGTGCGGCGTGCTGGGGGCCTTGGCGAGTGTCTCGGCGCCGTCGGCGGCGATGCCGACCACGTCAGTGAAGGTGCCGCCGACGTCCACGCCGATGCGGTATTCGCCTTTCACGCCAGGCCCTCGCGGCGGTCGCGCTCGCGCGCTTTCGGGTCACGCTCCGCCGGGTCGCCCCACCCGCCGCCGCCGCCGGAGCGCACCAGCAGGCGGTCGCCGGGCTCAACGACGATGCCGGTTTCCTTCGTGCGGAGACGCCGTTCTTCGCCGTCCGCGCGCCGGAGCAGGTAGTCGTGCGGCGCGCCATCCTTCCCGCCGACCATGCCGGCGGCGCCGTGGCGCGTGCCATCGCCGGCGGTGTTGGCGCGGCAGGGGCCGTCGCCCTCGACCAGGAGCGACAGGTCGCCGCCGAGGCCGCCGCGATGCTTGCCGTCACCGGCCGATCCGGGGAGGAACTCGTGGCGCTCGAACAGGAGGGGGAAGCGCGCCTCGGCCATCTCGACGCTGCCGAATTTGAGGCCGCCGGCGGAGTGCCATTCGCCGGCGGTGGACCAGCCGTCGCCCTTCGCACTGCCGCCGCCTCCCGGTCGGGCGTGGAACAGGTGCCACACGAAGGGGCGGCCGGGTCGGCGCTTGTCGCGGCCCTGGAGCGCCAGGCGGAAGCGGCGCCCCCAGCCGCCGGTGGCGCGCTCCGGGCAGCAGCCCTGCATGGCGCGGGTGATCGCTTCCACGATCTCGTTGGAGGGGTGGGAGGTGCACATCGTTACCGGCGCGCCCTCGTGCGCCCACACCACCGTGCCCTCGCGCGCCACGACTTCCAGCGGACGGAAGGCGCCGTCGTTTTTCGCCACCTCGGGGTCGAGCAAGTAGGCGAAGGCCATGCACACGGCGCTGCGCATGTTGGGGAAGGAGGAATTGACGAAGCCGGTCGCCTGCTCGTCGCTCTCCGACAGGTCCACCCTCAGCGCGTCGGCGCGCTTGGTGACGGAGGCGCGGATCGCGATGTCCTCGCGGCCGAAGCCGTCGTCGTCGAGGAAGGCTTCGCCTTTCCAGGTGCCGTCAGGCCAGCCTGACACGATGCGGCGCGCGTGCGCTTCCGAGAGGTCGAGTATGGCGCCGACCGCGGCGTCCAGCCGCTCCGCGCCGTGCTTCGCGAGCAGCGGCAACAAGCGTTCGCGGCCGAGGCGGGAGGCGCCGACCATCGCCATCAGATCACCACGGAAGTCGCGGGGTATGCGGGTGTTGGCCGCCAGCATCCGCAGGAGGTCCTCGCGCAGCCCGCCGTCCTCGCCGAGGCGGATCGGCGGCACGCGGAGCCCCTCCTGCCAGATCTCGGTGGCACCCGGGTTGTAGCCGCCGTGGGTGGCGCCGCCGATGTCGCTCTGGTGCGCCCGCACCACCGACCAGAACCGCAGCGCGCCTTCGGCGAAGACGGGGACGAGGATGGTGAGGTCGGGCAGGTGGCTGCCGCCGTGGTAGGGGTCATTGAGTAGGAAGGTGTCGCCCTCGCGCGCGTCCGGGAAGGCGTCGGCCACCGCGCGCGCCGCCCAGGGCATGGCGCCGACATGGACCGGGATGTGGTCCGCCTGCGCCACCAACCGGCATCCCGCGTCGCAGAGCGCGATGGAGAAGTCGCGCGAGGAGTTGAGGATCTGCGAGTAGGACGAGCGCAGCATCGCCTCACCCATCTCCTCCACGATCGCACGCAGCCGGTTGTCGAGGACGGCGAGCGTCACGGGGTCGATCCCGGCCGGGGCGGCGCTGTGGGGGGCGGCGGGGCTGGTCATGCATCACCGTCCGACTCGGCCGGCCGCCCCGTCAAGACCGGGCCCGTGGGGGTATCGTCCCGGTTCGGCCGACTCTGGCGGACTTGTCGCACGGGCGGCCCGGCGGTGGCGAGACTCCTCGGCGGCCTCAGTGACTGTCTGAGAATGGCTTGGAGCGACGCGGCCGCGGGTGATTCAGGACCCGAGAGACCCGAAGCCGGATGGCCGAGCTTGGCCGGAAGACGAAGCGCTACCCGTCTGACCTGACCGACGAGGAAAGTTCGCGGATCGAGCCGCAGCTGCCGAAGCCGTCACGGCGGGGCCGGAGGCCCACGGTCGACCCTGCGGGAGGTGCGGAACGCGATCCGCTACGTGGCTCGAAACGCGGGCGGCTGGCGGATGCTGCCGGTGCATTTTGGCCCGTGGCAGACGGTCTACTGGTGGTTCCTGCGTTTTGTCCGGCGGCTCCCGTTCCGCACGATCCACGACGTGGCGCTGATGCGGGCGCGCCGCAGAGCAGCGGCGGGGCGTGCTCCGGCAGACCATAGAGCCGCAGCGCCTCGAGCTCGATCTGGCCATCGAAGCCGACGATGCCGATCTGCATGCTGTCCCGGCCACCGCAGCCACAGCCGCTCGAGCATGCGGAATGCCCGGTTCAGCAGGAGGCTGCCGCGCACAGCGGCCACCTCCTCGCGCGGCTGGTTCACCGCGCTCCAGATTGCGCGGCGGTTCGTCTTTGCGCGTGCGTCTCCGATCTCTGGGATCCAGAGCGCGTCGCGCGCCGCGCCAAGGCGCCGAGCGAGCTCCTGGTACGCTCCGCCGCTCCGCCGCGCGAAAGCACCAGCAGCGCCGAGCATCAGAGAACTGGGGAATGCTTGCATTCTTCGCTTGGCTTTCCTCGCGGACGGAGCGAACGGTTAGGCGACCAGGCGGTCCAATGTCCACGAGGCGAAGGGCAGGCCCAACTCAGATGGACGGCTCAGGGCGGCCTTGATCACCGCGCTCCGCTCGTCGGCCGTGTAGGTCGGCGGCCGTCCCGAGCGCATGTCCTCCTCCAACCCCGGCAGGCCGCGCTCATTGAACCGCTTGAGCCAGAACCGAACCGTGGCACCGCACAGGCCCATCCTGGCCGCGATCTCCGGCGCGCTCAGGCCCTCTTCCACCGCGTGGCGCACGATCTGGCCACGGCGAACAAGGCCGGCGCCGAGCGTGCGTGAACGCGCCATCCGCGCCAACTCTTGCGTCTCGTCATCGCTCAGTGCGCGCACCGAATGGTCATGGCCGAATTCCCGGGGACCGCCAGCACCAGACCCAAAGCCCCGGGCTCGGAAAAGCCCCATCAACTTGCCGGATGCACCACTGAGTCGCGCATTCAGCGGCTCGGTTGCGCCCCGGCCCCTTCGGCAGGCGGCGCCGGGACCGCACCAGCCGGGCCGGCGCGTTCGCGCGCCGCTTGCGCGCGCAAGTCGGCCAGCTCTTGGCGCTGACTCTCGAGCTGGCCCCGCAGTGTTTGATCCTGCTGCTGGAGCTGCACCAGAGCCTGGCGCGCTGCTTCGGCCGCCTGCGTCTGCTGCGTCGCCTGTGCCTCGAGGCCTCTTACGCGGGCACTGGCCTCGTCCAGCACCGCCCGCCGGGCGGCGATCTCGCCTTCGGCGGTGCCGATCTCGCGGCGGAGCGCCTGAAGCCGCTGCTCTGATGCCGCGATCGCCTGCTGCCGCTCCGCCAGGGACTGCTGCGCCTGGCCCGCCTCGCCGCGCAGGGCCCGTAGGCGCTGCTCCTCAGCCGCCGCTTGTTGCCCCAGATCGGCGATGCGCTGTTCCGCAGCCCGGATAGCCTCCCCAAACTCGGTGCTGCGGCGCTCAAGGCTCCGCACGGCTTCGGCGGTCTGGTCACGGGCAGCCCCCAGGCGCGACAGCTCGGCCTGAGCCCGCTCGATCTCTGCGCGGCGCTCGGCGAGCGCAGCATCGGCGGCGCCTACTGCCTGACGGAGCTGCGCCAGCTGTCTCTCGGTCTCCGCGATCGTCCCGGCCAGTTCGGTCGAGCGTGCCTCCAGACCCCGTACGCGGCCGGTGGTTTCCTCGGCGGCCGCCCTCGCCTGCGTCAGCCGCGCTGAGGCCTCCTCCACCGCGGCGCGGCGGGCCGCCAGCTCGCCCTCTGCGGCCCGTACCTCGCCCAGGAGCGCCTGCAGTCGCTGCTCGGTGCCGCCAATCGCGCCGGTCAGCTCGGTCGAGCGAGCCTCCAGGCCCCGCACGCGGGTCGCGGCCTCCTCGGCCGCTCGGTTGGCCGTCGCCGCACGCCCGCCCGCCTCCTCCAGGGCCGCACGCCGTGCCTCAAGGGCCCGCTCGGCCTCGCCCACCTCGCCGCGCAGGGCTTGCAGCCGCTGCTCCTCGCCGGGCGCCTGCTGCCGCAGCTCGGTGAGCTGCCGCTCGCTCGCTTCGACACCGGCCCTCAGCTCGTTCGCGCGTGCCTCGGCGGCGGCGGCTTGGCTCTGGGCGCTGGCAATCCGCTGCTGCAGGGCGGCGAGATCACCCGCGGCCCTGCGCTCGGTGGTCAGCGCGCCTTCGAGTTCGCCGACCCGTTGCTGCGCCACACGCCCGCGCGCCTCGGCTGCAGCCAGGGCATCCGCACGGGCACTGGCCCGGCTGTTCCGCTCAATGGCGACGCCCCACCCGAGTATCGCCACGAGCAGGAGGACGCCCGTGGTGATCAGCGCGGGCCTGGGCCAGCCGGACAAGGGTGCCATTGCATCTGCTCCCATTCGCCGGGCCCGCTCAGTACCCGGTATCGCTGTTTGAGCGCTGAAGAGGACTATGGCGTCGGTCGGCGGGCTGAGAGTGCGTTGTAGAGCCAGAGCACGACCACGGCCCCGAGCACCGGAACCAGCAGACTCCAGAGATTGAAGCCGGTGACCCCGACGCCGCCGAGGGCGCTACAAGCGCCGGCTTGAGATGGCGCGACGCAGTGACCCGGAGGGTCTCAACCTCGCAGCTGTTGAGATGCAGCATTCCAAGCTGCGCCGCGGCATGGGTCGTCTCATCGACAGCTATGCCGAAGGCCTGATCGAGCGGGCCGAGTTCGAGCCGTGGATTGCTGGTTTCCGGCAGCGGATCCAAGCGTGGGAAGCGCAAGCCAAAGCCCTGCAGGACGAGGTGGCGCAACGGCACACTTTGCCGCTCATCCTTGGGCGATTGGAAGACTTTGCCCATCACATGCAGGACCGGAGGTCGGAACTGGACTGGCATAAACGGCGCGAGCCGATCCGGTTTCTGGTGAAGCGGGTCGAGATCGATCACGAGAGGATCAACGTCGTCTTACGCATCGGTCCGCCGTCGCCCAGATCCGATCAATCCGGCATCGGCGCGGCTTTGCAAAATTGTAGTAGGCGTGACCACCCCGGATCCCACCAAGAGCCAGGAGGGATATGGTCCCTTGTGCCGCCGCGCCTCCCACATGGTGCCGTCGTGGACAGTCGAACCGCCCACCCCCGTCGAGCTCGCATTCTTCCGGCCGCAACAACCGGATGGCGGGAACGCCGCGGGATCGGGCATGGAGGGGCCATGCTCACCCGCGCCACCGCCGCGGCGGCACTGCTCCTCTACTTCCCGGCCGGGCCGGCGCCGGCGGGCGGTCCGGACCGGCCGGCGGCCGCGCCGCCGACACAGGCGCCGCCGCCGGCGG